>DMTJ01000082.1 GCA_003477185.1 Lentisphaeria bacterium | reverse complement strand
CTGGCGTTTCGGTAAGCGGCAGTGATCTCGTGCCCAGCACTGCCGCAAAAGAACTGGCTGGCCTCGGAGCCCAACTCACCATCGGTCACCGGGCCGGGGCCCTGCCCCTGCACAGCGACTTAGTCATCTACTCTTCCGCTGTACCAGAAGACAATCCTGAGCGCCTGGCCGCCGCAGCCGCGGGCATTCCGTCTATCCGCCGTGGCGAGTTTCTGGCGCAGATCGCAGGACGCTATGATCGCGTGATTGCCGTCGCCGGCTCACACGGCAAGACCACCATCACCGCCATGCTGGCCCACGTTGCGCAGGCGGTGTCGCCAGCCTCTCCTGGCTACCTCATCGGCGGCAGCGTGCCGAATCATCCCAGCGCTGCGGCCGGAGACGGCTCGCTATTGATCTGCGAGGTGGACGAGAGTGATGCGACGCTCACGCACATGACCTGCACCGTAGGCATCATCGGCAATATGGACGATGACCACTGCTGGAGCGTAGGCACAGTCGATAAACTCCGCGCGGCGTTTGCGGAGTTCGCAACCAGAAGCAACTCGCTCGTGCTGCCCGATTGCCCAGAGCTTGCGGAGATCGCACAGACGCATCGCAATCCGATTCTGATTGCGGAGTCCGCAGAAACTGAGGTCGCGATTCCGGGTCGTCATAATCGCTACAACGCCGTTCTTGCGAAGTCCGCACTCACCCAGCTGGGTTTTGCGGACTCAGCGATCGACTCGGCGCTGCAAACCTTTCCAGGTGTAGACCGGCGCTTGTGTCTGCGTTTTCAGGGAGCCGTGACTTTCATCGAGGATTACGCGCATCACCCGGTCGAGGTAAAAGCGGCCCTAGAAGCCATGGGCGATTACAGCGGGCGCTTGATTGTGGTCTTCGAGCCGCACCGGTGGGAGCGGGTGCGACGCTATGGTGCGGAGTTCGCAACGCTGTTAGCGGCAGCAGATCGAGTTTATGTGCTGCCGACCTTCGCCGCCTGGATGGATGACACGCATCTCGGCGGCGTCGAGGCGCTGGTGGCCGGAATCGGCCCACAGGCTTGCCTAGCGACCAAACATTGGCGGGCTCTGGCCGCAGAAATTGCGGAGTTCGCAAATCCGGGCGATGTGATTTTGAGTCTGGGGGCAGGCGACATCAATCAGCTGACTGCGCCGCTGGTGGAGGCATTAGCGGAATAAGAGAGAATGTCCAACAGCGAACATGGAATTTCCAATTACCCAATAAAGACAGCCGAGCCCGCTCAGGACTTGGCCATTGGACATTCACTGTTGGCGATCGGATATTCAAACCATCACTCGCCGGGCCCAACGGTAATGCCGCGGTGAAACTCGACAATGCCGTGGGTGATGGCCCGGGCCAGCTTGTTCTGATACCCCTCGTTCGCCAGCAGTGCCTCTTCTTTGCGGTTACTCAGGAAGCCGGTTTCGAGCAGGACGGCGGGGCAATGGGCATCCCGTAGGACTTTGAAGCGCCGGTACTTCACGCCACGGTCGTTGGCTTTGGTGTAGCTGATGAGCCGGCGGTGAATGCTGTAAGCAAGAAGGCCGTTGTAGGCGTCGTTAGCGTTACCGGCGACTTTGGTCTTCTCAACGTCGTTCTTGTGAATGGAAGCGCCGTATTGCGGCGTTACCAGAAAGGTCTCGATCCCGTTCACGGTTTTCACGGTCGCGCTGTTGTTGTGAATGGAAATGAAGAGATCAGCGCCCTTAGCCTTGGCCATTTTGGTGCGCGCGTCGAGCGAGGGGAAGCTGTCATCTTTACGGGTAAGCAGAACTTCGTAGCGGTACTGCTCGAGCATGGATTTCACCCGGCGAGCAAGCATCAAGTTAATGTTCTTCTCGAGCAACTTGGTGCCTTTGGCACCGTCGTCCTGACCGCCATGGCCGACATCCAGGACGATGCGGCGCACTGGCTTCTTGCCAATGCCCCAGGGGCGCAGCACGGGGTCGACGAAGTACCGAAAGTCCTGATGACTCAGCGTCAAGGTTCCCTTGTGCATGCGCGGCGCGAACATCAGGGTGACGAGCACGCCGTCGAAATAGGCTTTGCGACTGTTGTTGGTAAATTCGATGGTGCGCTGGTCGTTGCGCAGGACTGCGGTCTCGCCGCGCATGCCAGCTTGAAAGCCGTAGTAGCGGGCCACGTCAGCGACGTAGACGTAGGTGCGCCCGGCTATCTTGGCAGAATGAATGGTGAATCCTGAGTTAGCCGTCGCGGCAAAAGTTAGCAGGGCCAGGAGGAGAACGAGGGGGGCGTGGGGAAAATGGGGATGCGTCATCGGTGCGGTGCTCGGTGCAGCTTGGGTACGCTACAGTCTGGCAATTATCCGCCGGTCTGCAACTTGTCTACTCGAATTTCGTGGGATAAACACAAAAAGGCCGACCGGGAGAACCCGGTCGGCCTTGGCGAGAGAGGCAGAGTTACTCCTCCTCTACACTCTTCTCGATGGCGGTGATGGCCGTCACGGTAATGACTCTGGCGCCATCGGCCACTGCCACCGAACTTTCGGTGGTGGCTGAGACCGATTGTCCCACCCAATCTGCGAGATTGGCAGCCGAAGCCACATCTGCGCTGATCGAAACGTCTGTGTCCTCAATGCTGATCACGTAGCCACCGTCGTTGCTAACTGTGCCAACCAGTATCAACTCGGCAGCCAGCAGGGGGCTGATGGTGAGCAGTGCTATCAGGATGAACTTATTCATGTCTTTTCTCCTTGGTTAAAGTTTGGCTGACCGGGAAGATTCCCCCGGTCAGCCGGTTCAGGGCGGGTCAGGGCGTGGGCATAATCGAGAGCCCGGTGCCGCTGAGGTCGATATACCAACGCGACCTGTTGGTTTTCCACTTACTGGACCCGTCGGTGTTGTGCAGGTTCACCGTCAGGTCGCCAGTGATGGTGTAGGTCGTACTGGTACTGAGATTGGTGGCAGCGCCATCAATCGTCAATGTCCGATCTGCACTCCGTGGCCGGAAGGTAACGGAGGAAGCGGAACCATTGTAGCTGTAGCCTCCACCACCAGACTTCAACGTAGACTGGGTGATGGTCCCTGTGGGAGTCACCATGGTGAACGCCACCGCAGCGTTGCTCCCGTAGTTCAGGTTCACTTCACCAGCCACAGTTGATCCAATGGGCACTGTAGGCGGTATAGGTGGTGCCACACCGTCGTCATCTTCGATGGTGAAGGTGAGCACTGCGTTTGTCCCTAGGAACGTTTCCACTGGATTGGACAGCGTAAGCACGACTGTTTCGGCAGATTCCTCGGCTGCATCATTCACGATTGGCAGAGACAGCGAGGCAGTCAGAGTACCCGCAGGCAGAAACAGGGTTCCACTCTGTAAGCTGTAGTCTACGCCGCTTCCGGTCGCTGTGCCTGTCACCGTATAGTCCACCTGAACAGCACTTCCCTGCACACTGCTCAGTTCAACTTGAATGTTCGCCGAGCCGGCAGATTCGGCACCGTTGGCAGCTGCCGCAGTGAAGCTGATATCAGGATACGCCGGTGCTGGAGCATCAGCCGACGTGTAGCAGATATCTGCGCCGGTGAGCGAAATCCACCAATGCCCATGCGCTGCCCCCCAGCTTCTGGGACTGGGCTTGGTATTACGCAAGTTTATGGTCATGTCTCCAGAGAACGTGTAGCGCTTGTTGGTGTCAAGCGTAACACTTTCGCCATTGATGGTCATGGTCCGTCCGGTTGCTTTTACCATGACCTGCACCTGTGAGGCAGGACCACTGTAGCTCATGTTGGTGTTTCCATTTGCATGGAAGTAGTCCTTCATGTCGATCATGTCGGTGTTACCGCTGTCGGTTGTATAGCTGAAAATGTTCCCATCGCTGTTGGCTGGGTTGATGTTCAGATCACCACCACCAAGTACGTCGGTACAATTATCGTTATCCAAGACGCCGTAGGTGTGCACCGGAGTAGTCCCCAAGGTGGCATTAACCGGTGACACCAGGGTGATCTGGATGGTCTCATCTTCTTCAATATCAAGGTCATCGATGATCGTGAGCGGTATGAACATCGTGGTCTCGCCAGGAGCAAAGCTGATCGCGCCCACGG
>DMTJ01000436.1 GCA_003477185.1 Lentisphaeria bacterium | reverse complement strand
CACCGCCACCGCCGCCACCACCAAAGAACTCTTCAAAAATACTCCCAGCACCGCCAAAGGCTTGGCTGAAGATATCAAACGGGTCCACTCCGGGCCCGCCGCCGGAACCTTGCCGCGTAAAGGCGTCATGGCCGACCTGGTCATACATCTGGCGCTTTTCTGCGTCACTCAGAACTTCATAGGCCTGAGAGATTTCTTTGAACTTTGTTTCTGCCTCTGGATTGTCCGGATTGGTGTCCGGGTGATACTTCATCGCCAGCTTACGATAGGCTTTCTTCAGATCGCCTTCAGCGACGCCGCGTTCAACGCCCAATGCTTGATAGTAGTCTTTGGACATGATCTACTTTTCGTCCTGATCAGCCGCGGTGCCACTGCTTACGACCACGCAAGCCGGGCGAATCAAGCGGTCTTTCAGCTGATAGCCGCGCTTGATCACCCGCAGAATGGTCCCTTCGTCGGTATCTTCGCAGTTCTCCGTCTGGAGCGCTTCGTGAATCGAAGGGTCAAATGTCTCGCCCTCTGGTTCCAGAGTGTCGATCCCCATCCGCTCGAAGGCACGATCGAACTCGTTGTGGATCATCCGCATGCCAGCCTTGAGCGCGCTGATGTCATCGGAGGTTTCGACGGCCATCATTGCGAGCTGAAAATTATCCATCACGGTCGCAAACTCCAAGACCGTCTGGATCTGTGAATTCGCGCGCGCCTCGGTCAGGTCGCGCTGCGTCCGCTTACGGAAATTATCAAACTCAGCGCGGGCGCGAAGTAGTCGATCCTTGACCGCCTGAACATCTTCCTCATCGGGCGCGGAAGGCGCTTCCTGCTCTTTCTCCGCGTCGTTATCAGGCTCAGTTTCCTGCGACGGGTCGCTCTCCTCAGAACTAGCTTCTACCGGAGGAATCGCTTCCTCCTCGGGTACTTCTGTATTTTCGTCCATGATTTCGCTCCAAATTGGGATCAAGTTGAGCCGGGAAAGATAGTCGCCCGACACAGGGAATCAATAACACCTGCCAGGACCCGAGCTTCAAAAAAGCGCGAGGTCAGAGCTGGCGTATTGAACGTTGCCGAACATCTTGCCCTAACTAGGGATCAGCATAAGGAGTACACTATGGCGGAAAAGACGAAAGCGAAGAAATCTGGTGGCGGCGTATTTCCCTTCTTTATCGGCACGATTTTCGGCGGGCTGATTGGCCTGGGACTGGGCTGGGTGGCCTGGTCACAGTCAAGCCTGCTTGGGGGCGACGTAGAAGCGTTTCGAAAGAGTTTCATGGAAAAGTATGTGACCAACGCCACGGATACGGCAAAACGCGAAACTGCGGAATGGGCGGAAAGTCTGGCCTCCAAACTGCGAAATGATCTTGCCAGTGGACCGGCCGGAGACGTTCCGATGCCGAAGGAGCAACCGCTTCCGCGCGGCAACTGAGGGTTTGCGACCGTCTTCTCTCCCCCAAATGAGAAATAACCCTCCGGTGACCGGCGAAGTCCGGTCCACTGGATTGTTATGAATCAACCGCAGACAAGGAGAATTTGCCGTGATTAGGGCAGGGGACCGCGTGCCAACCAACGGAAATTGGACCGTTGCGCTGGATGAGGGAGAGGGCCGTGTGTTCTGGTGCGGGTATCCGTTTGGCGGATGCAGGCGCGCTGTGAGGGTTGCACGGTGGCAAAGGCTGCGAGTGACAGCGAACTGATAGGCATGCTGCAGGAGGTTTCCAAATCGCAGAACCCGCCAATGGCTGCTGCTGCTCGAAGGCTGCTTGTCAACGACGGATGAATTCCTTATTTCTCATTCGCCATGGCCGAAATTAGATCCGTGCTGCGGTCAGGCCGCCCAGGGTGCAAAACCGTAGTTCGAACTTCATCTGGCGTGCGTGGTCGTGGCGACCAAAGATGCAGCACACAGGAAACTGAGGTGGCCATGAATTACCGCCCCTCGGGTAGCTCGTTATCAATGTCCATCAGTGGTTCTGATTCTTCTCCGTTTTAGCCAATGATCCGACCACAAGTTACGAGCCGTTTCGTGGGCGGGTTGTTGGCTTCGTCGGATGGTTTGACCACTGATCGACATTGCTGGACACTGATTTCTAACCTTCAATGCCGTCCTTTTCGCCCCCCCTGCACGCCTGGCCTGCGGGCCGTAACCGTCCGTGCAGCCAGATGATCGGCTCAAGCGTGTGATTATTGATGCAGCGGATCGTCCCAGCGGGGATTAATAATTCCTCACCAATAGCTGGCTTGAAGGTCTCTCCTGCAATCTCGACCGTCACTTCCCCACTGAGCAGCACGATCAGTTGGTCGAAGGTGTGTATCCTCCGGTCCGTCACCTCGCCAGGCGCTAGGGATTCACGATCGCAACTAAAACCGCGCTCCTGCCAATTTCCTACGATATCTTCGGGAATGTCGATTGGGGCCGTCATTTCAGGAGTTCTCCTTTCAACTCATCGGAAAGATCAGATTCGAGCAGCCAGGCCTCTGCTGCATCGGGATTCGTGCGCCGCCAATAACGAACCGCCGATGTTACTCCTTGCACGCGCAAACGGTCCGTTTCAAGTCCAGATGCCCAGTTTACGGCAGCTTCTGGGGATCGGCGTGCCCAGACACCGGCCACTTGCGAATACGCTGAGGCGTCCGTAGAATTCTCTTCGAGCCAGGCAGCGGCCTGTGCCGCGTCGTTCGCTCCTCTGGCTGCCCACCTGGATGTGGTGCGCAAAACTGCGGAGCGGCGCATGGTCTCGTCAGGAAAGGAGGACGCCCAATCTACAGCCTCGCGGGGTGCCTTTGAAGCCCAGTTCTCAGCAACGTCGACATAGAGTCGATTCTGCATCT
>DMTJ01000443.1 GCA_003477185.1 Lentisphaeria bacterium | reverse complement strand
TCATCGTCGTCATCATCGTCAAACTTATCGGATGAATCTCCCAATTCGGCGAGTGCAGCCCGGCGGCTGAGACGCAGACGATCACGATCGTCAATCTCGAGCAGCTTGACCGGAACGACTTCGCCCACTTGGACAATGTCACTTACGCGGCGGACCTTCTCGTCGGCGAGCTCGCTGATGTGCAGCAACCCATCGCGGCCAGGAGCCACCTCCACAAATGCGCCGAAGTCCTTAATGGTCTTGACGGTGCCTTCGTAAATCTTGCCAACTTCCAGCTTCACTGCGGGAGGCTTAGGCCGGCGTGGCTCACGATCGCCGCCACCATCCGACTCCTCGCTACCTTCAAGCAGAGCGCGACGGCTCAGGCGCATGCGCCCACGCTCGTCAACATCAAGCACTTTAACCTTGACCGTATCGCCAACGCTGAGGATGTCCTCAACGTCGCGGACGCGGTGGTTGGCCAACTCGGAGATGTGCAGCAGACCGTCTTGGCCAGGAAGTACTTCGACGAATGCGCCGAACTCTTTGATGGACTTGACAACACCGTCGTAGATGGCGCCAACTTCGACTTCGGAGACAATCTCTTCGACGCCCTTGACGCCATCTTCCATGGATTCGCCGTTGGTGGCGAAAATGGTGACCTTGCCATCATCTTGGATGTCAATCTCGACACCGTGGGTTTCGCAGAGGCCCTTGATGATTTTTCCGCCTGGACCAATCAGCGCGCCGATCTTCTCAGGATTGATCTGGAGGACGTGCATGCGTGGTGCGTGCTTGCTGATCTCTTCGCGTGGTGCGGAGAGACAGGTATCCATCGCGTCCAAGATCTTGTCCCGGGCGATCTTGTTCTGCTGCATCGAGGTATACATCAATTCCAGCGTGATGCCTGGAGTTTTCAGGTCCAGCTGGAAAGCAGTGATGCCGTCGCGGGTACCAGCAAGTTTGAAGTCCATGTCACCATGGTGATCTTCACTGCCAAGGATGTCCGTAAGCAAAACTTCGCGGTCGCCTTCTTGCACCAGACCGACAGAGATGCCAGCCACTGGGCTCTTCAGCGGCACGCCCGCGTCGAGCATGGAAAGTGAAGCGCCACAGACGGATGCCATGGAGGTGGAGCCATTCGAGCCCATAACCTCAGACACGCAACGTACTGTATAAGGATAATCCTTCGGGATGACCTGAGCGAGGGAACGCTCTGCAAGAGAACCATGCCCAACTTCGCGACGACCTGGGCCCATGATGCGGCCAGTCTCACCGACGCTGAAGTTCGGGAAGTTGTAGTGCAGGTAGAAGGAACGCTTAGTCTCACCACCGGTGATTCCGTCAAGATCCATCGCACCTTTTTCGCTGCCAAGCGTGGTGATCACCAGCGCCTGTGTTTCGCCGCGGCTGAACAGTGCGCTGCCATGTGTGCGGGGCAGAACGCTTGCTTCGCTGGTCAGGTCACGCAGATCTTCTGGCGCACGGCCATCGGATCGTTTGCCTTCGTCGAGGAGGAGACGGCGGATGACCGTGGTCTCAAGCTCGTACATGGCCTTCTTTATCCAGCCGGCGGTTTCGGCGCCAAACTCCTCGCTCAGGGATTCGGAGAGGGCCTCAGTGGCTTCCCCGGAAATCTCCCCAACGCGAGCATAGCGGTCGTTCTTGGCGTGGATCTGGCAGGCTTCCTGCATCTTCTCGGTTGCGAACTCCGCAACTGCGGTCGTGATCACTTCCGGAACCAGAGCCAGTTTGGGTGTGTACTTCTCCTTCCCAGCGACCTTGGCCAGCTCGAGCTGTGCATCGACCTGCCTGCGAACAATGGTGTCGGCAAATCCGCATGCGTCACGCAGGACCTCTTCGCTGACTTCTTGGGCATCGCCTTCGATCATGATGGTCTTGCCGGGGATACCAGCGTAAACCAAGTCAAGGGTGGAGTCTTTGCGTTGGGCGTGCGTGGGGTTAGCGATGTACTCGCCATCCACATAGCCAACACGCAGTGCGCCGATTGGGCCTTGGAAAGGAATGTCGGAAATGACCAGTGCGACGGAAGCGCCGAGCATGGACAGTACGTCCGGCTCGTTATCCCCGTCGGTGCTGAGCAGCAGCGACTGAATCTGCACGTCATCGATGAAGCCCTTGGCAAACAACGGACGCAGCGGGCGATCGGTCATGCGGGACGTGAGGATTTCTTTCTCGGAAGGACGTCCCTCGCGCTTGAAGTAGCCACCAGGAAGGCGACCAGCAGCGCTGAACTTCTCACGGTAATCGACCTGCAGCGGAAAGAAGTCCAGGCCCGGACGCGGGTCAGCTGAACAGGCTGCCGCCATGATGATTGTTTCTCCCTGCCGAACTGTAGCAGAGCCTCCAGCCAATAAGGCCATTTTTCCGGTCTCGATCTCAATGGACGTGTGTCCGAGATCAACGGTTACAGAATGAATAGGCATTCATTACCTCTGTTTTGTACTTTTGCCCAGACTGTAACGTCAAATCAGGCCCATGGAATTGCGGTATAAACATCCGAAACGGATTCAGGTGCTTATACCGTCCGAATTCCACAACACGCGAGGGTGATGTCAGTCGGAAGGCAGGTTACTCTTTCGTCTTCGCAGATCAATAGCGCGAAAGAAAAGCGAGTACGTTACGCGTCGGCACGGACATTGCAAGACGTAGAGCAAAACGGGACAGCCAAAGAAGTTCCGGCCCGGCGCCTCTGTGGCAGATGCGACGGGCTTGTTTACATTCGATGCTTAACTAGGAGCAATCTCATTTTTTCTCAAGAGGCATCAGATGGATATCAACGGCAAGTTGCTGGAAGTAATGGCCCCAGTTCAGATCAGCGAGAGCTTTCGCAAACGCGAGTTTGTCGTGGAACATGTCCCCCGAAATCCACAATACCCGGAGTTTCTGAAGTTTGAGCTGACGCAGGATCGCTGCGATCAGATTGACGGCTTTCAGCCGGGCCAAAACGTGGTGGTACATTTTGACTTGCGTGGCCGCAAGTGGACGAGTCCGTCTGGTGAGGTGAAGTACTTCGTGTCGCTGAACGCCTGGCGAATTGAAGACGGGCAAGCTGCTGCTACTCCGGGCGCACCGGGTGAAATGCCCCCACCGCCAGCAATGCCTGCTGCGCAAGAAACCGAGATTTCGGACGACAACCTCCCGTTCTAACGACCCGTGGATAAATTCGCACCTACTCCGAGCGGCCGTTCTGAGCGCCTGACAAACCAGACTACACACGCCTTAGCCATCGTGAAAGTTTTGCGGCACCTGCTTGGCGCCCGCCCAAGAACGGCTCACTCTCGCGACGGCGGGTGTACATCGACAGATTGTTAATGCCCCCAATCTGTCGCGTTGCGGGCCTCGAAATTCGCGATCGCCTGTTCCCAACCACAGTCGAGTTTCCGCCGGGTGTCACGGCTGTGATCGGAGAGTCTGGCGCGGGAAAGAGCACACTCCTGAGCCTACTGGTCGGATTCGAGCGGCCGCGGTCGGGAACGGTCGACTGGTGTGGAAATCGCATATTCTGGATGCCGCAGGATCAGGGTAGTTGGCCGGGGATTAGCGCGATCGATCACCTTTTGTACGTCATGCCCGCGCCCGATCGCGCGCAGGCACAGGAGTTGCTGGCAGGCTTTGGCCTTGCGGAGTTCGCACACACAATCCCTGAGCGGCTGTCGCTCGGACAGGCTGCGCGACTGGCGACTGCCCGTGCGGTTGCGGCCGATCCGGATGTGCTGGTTCTGGATGAGCCGTTTTCGAGCACAGACAGCGCGACGGCCAACCGCTGCTGGGAACTGCTCGTGCGCTGGCGGGAGAAGCGCCAGGGACACATCATCTTCTCGACCCACCGCGCAGACGAAGTTTTTGGCTTTGCGGACTTCGCAATCTGCCTCCTGCAAGGGGCGGTGGTGGGATCCGCTCCCCCACTCGAACTGTACCAAAATCCAGCCAATCTGGACGCTGCGTGCCTGCTGGGCCCTTGCACCAGCCTGCCAGCAGAAGCTCGCGCAGCGCTGGAGATCGAGGACCACCGCGGCCTGTACCGGCCGGAGGAACTGACCATCACAGCAGCGGACGACGGCCTGACGGTTCGTGAGATGCGGCAAATCGGCAGCCGCTTTGAGCTCTGGCTCGAGACCGATTGC
>DMTJ01000071.1 GCA_003477185.1 Lentisphaeria bacterium | reverse complement strand
TTGACGCCCTCCAGAACCAGCTTTCCAGCCGCAGGCCAATTGAACACATGCAGGTAAAGCGACTGCCCTTTCTGCGTCAGGCGGCCCCAGGACGGCTGGGATATTTCGGAACTATCCGTGCCGTAGATGCCTTCGCCCGCAACCTGCATCCAGCGCCCGATTTCCTGTAGCTGAGCGGTACTGGCTTCGGGAAAGGTCCCGTCCGGCTTCGGACCGACGTTCAGCAGCAAGTTGCCGCCCTTGGAAACGATGTCGCACAGTTTTTCGACCAGCTCCTGCGTCGATTTCCAGTTGGTATCGGCTTTCTTAAAGCCCCAGGAGTGATTGATCGTCCAGCAGGCCTCCCAGTCATAGCCCAGATCCATCCCGGGGGTGGCCTGCTCAGGCGTACCAAAGTCGCGCTTGAATTGATCGCGCTTTGAAACGCGGTTGTTAATAAGTATCGAGGGTTTGAGCTCACGGATAAAGGCATACAGATCTGCGCCGTCCTCCAGGCTCCACCACTTTTTCCAATCCCCGTCAAACCACAGAATATCCGTATCATATTTTTGGATCAATTCGCGGATCTGGTCCTTCATGTACTGGACATACTTCGCTTTGCCCCCGCCTCTTAAGAATTCAGCACCCTTCGTTGGATACTCCCAATCGATCAGGGAGTAGTAGGTGCCGAAGCGAACTCCATACTTTTTGCAAGCTGCGCTCAGCTCCGCCAGCGGGTCGAAATCCAGCCCAGACAGATCCTTGATATCATAATCGGTATAGGCACTGTCCCACAGGCAAAACCCGTCATGATGCTTGGTGGTGATCACGAAATACTTCATGCCCGCATCACGGGCGCTGCGTACCCAGCTGTCCGCATCAAAGTGGTCCGGGTTGAATTGTTCGCAGACCTTCCGGTGATCGGCCTGCGAAATCTTCCCATTCCAGCGGATCCACTCGGCATAGCCCTTAATGGTCTTGCCCTGCCATTCGCCGCCGAGAACCGAATAGGCGCCCCAATGAATGAACATCCCGAAACGGGCCTCGTTGAACCACGCCATGCGCTGCGCCAGCTCCGCATCATCTTCCCCGAGCGGATTCAAAACATCCTCCGCTGCGTGTACACCCATGCTGATCAGCAGAGCCGACACCAGCGTTACTGCTACTACAGATTTATTGATCATATTTCCCTTTTTAGTTTTCGGTCCCGATCATGGCACATGATAGCCATCATTTCCTGGATTTCAATCGTTAACATCAGTTAGATATTGGCCACTCAGGCAAGATTGGCAGAATGGTAATTTTCCCGCCATGTCATTCCTCTGAAGCAGGTGTAATATATCGCTTCTCCCGAAGACCAGGCCTCAACGCCGAGGAACGTACCATGAGAAAACAGGGCGCCGCCGTGGGCTTGCGCGACATTGCCGAAATGACCGGGGTCTCCTTGACCACGGTTTCGAAAATTCTGGGTGGGAAGGACAAGCTTTTCGCAGACGCGACCGTGGCGCGGATCCGTCAGGCCGCCCAGCAGCTGAACTACCGTCCCAACGCTATCGCCCGCAATCTGCGGTGTGGCCGGACCAGAACCGTAGGGGCTATGATCCCCTTGATCGGCTACTTCAGCCATGTCCTGAGCGGGATCCATTCGACCCTTTTTGAGCATGGCTACGCGGTGATTATTGGCACGCCCCCGAAGCTAAACACCGCCAGCGATGACCAAACCGAGGCGCAGGTAATTCACCAGTTGATCGAGCGGAACGTCGACGGCATCATCCTGCGCCCCTCATCCGAACAGTTCGAGCGTGCGTATTTCGATGAGATCTGGCAGCGCAATGTACCGCTGATCGCCATAGACCGGGAGCTGTCGCTGTTCAAAACCGACTTCGTGGGCACAGACGACGAGGCAATTGGGGCTGCTGCCGCCAGGCACCTGGCCGACCTCGGCCACCGGCGTCTACTGTTCATAGGACGGGATGATGTCCAAACAGCGGAGTTGCGGGGCCTGGGATTCAGGTGTGCTGCAGGAGAGGTCGAGGGGGCGAGTTGTGCACACTTCGTGGGGGCCGGGCAGTGGCAGGAGGTCGCCTCCGTCATGCAGCGCGATGACCGCCCCACAGGCATTTTCTGCTATTCGGATGCTGTCGCGGAGAGGCTGATCACACGCCTACAGGAGTGGGGCGTGAGGGTCCCGGAGGACGTCTCGGTCATTGGCGCGGGCAATACGAAAATGGTCCGCGAACTTACCACGTTCGACCAACAGCCCTACGAGATAGGCAAAGGCGCTGCGCAGCTCTACCTGAAGCGCATAAATGAAGACACCCGCGCAGCATCCCCCACGATCATTCGTCTACCCGCCATCCTCATCCCTCGTGCTACCACTGCCCCGCCCCCGGCTTGAACATTCAGCCGGGACAGGTTCGGCGTTCAGCACGGTCCCGGCCATCCAAGTCCACCCTTCGAGTGTTCCGTTTCCGAGTCGCTCTGTGCTAAGGGCCCGCGCGGAAATAACGTTACATTTTGCTGCTGGCCATTTTGTTTCCTGGCAAGGCGGAAGCGAGCTGGCATACCCTATGGCATGTCCCGAGCGCAGCGAGGGAGCAAAAGGGCCGCAGCCCTGCGGGGCG
>DMTJ01000025.1 GCA_003477185.1 Lentisphaeria bacterium | reverse complement strand
TATCTGGTTATCGGAAGAACGTGCCGGGAATCATAAATCTCGCGGTCCGAAATACAACATCTTCGTCGGGCCATTCCTTGGTTAGCCGCTCCTTACCTCAGCTAACTTCTCTGTCCTGCGACGAGGAAAAGCATCATGGCATGGCCGCTACCGATCGCCATCTTGGCCTGAATCACATCACCGCTCTTGACAATCCGGGTACTGACGACCTACGTCTCGGGTTTCTCGAGCCCATGCGAATGTCGGCAGCGAGGAAATCTAGCGTAACCAGCAGCGTGCGGGCGTTCTGTTCGTTGACCGAGCCAACGAACCAAGCCACGCCGCTCCGGCGGGCGACCGTGATGGATTCGCCGATGGTTACATTCGAGACTCGGCCTTCGTCCCAAGTCCCGGGCATTGCCTTGAGAATCGCAAAAAGGTCGGTTTTATTTGGGTATTCTTCGGGATGCATCGGGCAGGGGCTATCGTGGAAGTTGATGACCACCTTGTGCTTCGCTGCGTTTTTCATTGCGTCGCGGGTGAAGCCGGCTTGATTGCCGTGAAAGCCGTACTTCATTCCGCTGGCTCCCAGCGCCGAGTAGAGGTTGAAAACTTCTTCGTTGGGCACATCGCCCTTCTTGCGATCGTGGTAGAGCATGATCCTGACGTACTCGTCCTCGGCGTCGGCCATGACTTTCTCAAGGTCTACCTCCGCTGCTTGAACCAGGCCTTCCGGCGTAGCCTTCTTGAACCAATGATCGTCAATCGTCAATTACTCAAGGCCCTACGCGCCACACAAGTCGATCTGGCGCAGATAACTGCGGGTGTCGATACCGTAGTAAAAATCACCGTTGGCATACGTACGACCGCGCCAATCCCACGGGCCTATGCCGGGCTTGATTCAGCTTTGCTGACTGAATGCTCGCCATTCTGGAACGGAGCTTCCGCGAAGACCTCGACTTTGGACGCGTCCACGATCAGGCGCCCCCATCCCGGATTGTAGAGCAAAGAGATCCAACGCTGACCGCGAAAGTGCCGCCACAAGGCCATTTCAGTTACTGGTACAGCCAGCAAGTTAGAGCAGGCACATGCGGTGATTGTGGTCATTAGGACAGAATATCTCATCTAGATTCTCAAAATAAGTTACACCTGAATGTAGGAAATCTGTGTACCTTCTGACGCAGGCAGCCGTCCTCACATGGGCTACGAGGCCGCGTCATCGTACAATCGTAGGCCACGAAGCTCCAGCTACAACAGTTTCACTCAAGACGATTCCGCGCCGGGAGGCGTTGCCTACTTTCCCAATCCGGCCCCTACCTTGATCGCCCAGATATCATGCCCCCATCACGAAATGCCGATGCGATTGCTGGTGATGGAAAAATCCGGTCGACGCGATCATACCAGCCGCGTCAATATCGCCAGACTTCACAGTCGGACTCAAGCCTGGTTTACGGAGCGATTACAGTGACTTTCGAAGAATCAGGCAGGCCCAACGGGCCGAGACAACCTTGAGATGGGGGCAGAGCCTGCGCTAAGCGTCCCGTGGCCCGACAAAAGCATTGTGCGTACCCGAAGCGTCGGCTATATTGTCCAACTCTTCCGCAATACCCTTTCCTACGAACTAAGATTCAGCCTTATGACGAAGCGGACTGCCCCTAGAGCGAGCATGCGTGATGTAGCGCGTGAAGCCCACGTCAGCCTTGGCAGCGTCTCCCGCGTCCTCTCTGGCGAGACCGATAAGTTCGCTGCCGCCACAGTCAAGCGCGTGCAGGATACAGCGCGGCAGCTGAACTACCGGCCCAACGCCGCCGCTCGCAGCATCTTCACCGGCCGTAGTAAAATGGCCGGAGTGATGATACCCGCGACCGCATACTACTGCCCTATGCTGAACACGTTGAACGCCATGCTCTTTGCGCAAGGCCACGTGATGATCCATACCTGGAATCCTGCAGCCATCACCGCTGCGGATGATCCTACCGAGCAGCAGATCGTTCACCAGATGATAGAGCGAGCTGTAGACGGCGTGATCCTGCGCCCAAGCTGCGAGGAATTCGAGCACAGCTACTATCAAGAAATCTGGCAACGCGGCGTGCCACTCATTGTCATAGACCGCGAAATGTCTCTGTTTAAAACCGATTTTGTCGGGACGGATGACATCGCCCTAGGCGAAGCTGCCGCGCGCTATCTTCTCGAGCTTGGCCACCGCCACCTCCTCTTCGTCGGCGCCAACTCAGCGTGCAGCACCTCGGCCTTACGGGGACAAGGCTTCCGCAATGTCATCAGTCAGACCCCAGACGCCAGTTGCCGTGCAGTGAGCAGTCAAGAGATTCCCCAAGTCCTGAGCCAGGATGACAGCCCAACCGGTGTGTTCTGCTACAGTGATGGAAAAGCAAAAAAATGCCTCGCAGAGGCTGAGAAAATTGGACTGCAAGCGCCGCGCGACTTCTCGATCATCGGCTGCGGCAATCTCCCCTCCAACACCACGCTGACGACGTTTGATCAACAGCAGGATGAGATTGGTCGCCGAGTCGCCGAGCTTTACCTCAAGCGAATCGCCGAGTCCACGCGCACCTCCCCGGAGACGATTCGACTCCCCGCCCGGCTGATTCCCCGGGGCACGACCGCAGCGCGGACTTGATCCCAGCCGATAATCCCTGACTCTCTCCACAGGCTGTTAGGAGTGAGCTGCTCGAAACTCCGGATTATCCGTGGGACGTTCAGCACGACCTGGCCTTCCCCCGTAAACTTGAGGCCACGCCGGTGCGAGCCTACTTGATGCGCGAATTCCTCGGCGTAGCACTCATTTAATGCATCCACCGTCTCCCGTCTGATCAGGTTTCGTGCAAGGAAGTACCCCTCGCGACAAAAAGCTTCGATGCGCGACTCCGTTAGGTTTAAAACGCTTCATCGTTGTCCTTTTCAGGTTTCGAGGAACCAATTGGTCGGGCTCTGCCTGCGGTAGTTTGCGTGTCCTCGTTCCATCTTGGTCGGCGGCTGCGTTCCCTTCAGGTATCCCCCGGCAGCTCGACATCCCATTTCACGGTCGCCTTTGATCGCGTTCCGGGTCGCAACGTCGTTTACGCAAAATCATTGATTGTTGGCTTTCATCGATGGGCTGGTTCAACACCCGCATCTCCGACGAGCGGAGCGAAGTTCGGAGCATGCGGATGGTTCGACTAGAAGCGAAGCCAAGGAGTTGACCCAGCTGGTAACATGACAGCGTCGCTCGCCCTACCGGTTGTTTCCGGGTACAGACTCGGAACGCTAGATCGGATATTGACTATTTGCAATTGCAAGCACCGTGAAATTGGCCAGCAGCCATTCTGTCATGCATGTGGCATGAGCTCGCGCAGGTCCAGCTGTATGCAGAGCGAGAGCCGTGAAAAAGGGGGCATTGGGCTGGCTGGTCATAGACCTTCTATTCCGCACTCCTGACGAACCATGTAAAGCGGGTTTCGGGCTACTAGCAAGAATGACCTTTCGCTTCCCTTAAGTAGATGAAACTAGGGGCTAACACCCCGGCCAGACAACAGTCCCTCCGATGCGGTTACATACACGGGTCGCACTTGTAGTAAGGGGCTGTTGTGTATGAGGTCGCGTTGCGAGAGATGGGCTAGGAGGATTTGAGTTGGCTGAGATAGATATGAGAGAGGCGGCAGCACTGCTGGACTCCGTACGAGAACGCGTAGGTTCGGTCGTCGTTGGCCAGCAGGAGTTGGTGGATCGGCTGCTCATGGCTCTGATTTGCAATGGCCATGTGCTGATTGAGGGAATCCCCGGGATCGCAAAAACACTCACGGTGAAAGTCCTAGCTCAAGCGCTCAACGCGGATTTCAGTCGCGTCCAGTTCACTCCTGACCTACTTCCCGGAGACCTGCTCGGGACACTGCTTTACCAGCCGACCGAAGGCACGTTTCGCACCGAGAAAGGGCCCATCTTCGCCAACGTTGTGCTGGCGGATGAGATCAACCGCGCCCCCGCAAAAGTCCAAAGCGCGTTGCTCGAAGCCATGCAGGAGGGCCAAGTCACGTTGGGCAAAGAATCCCACGACCTGCCACGCCCGTTCCTCGTCATGGCCACCCAGAATCCGATCGAGCAGGAAGGGACCTACGAGCTGCCGGAAGCGCAGATTGATCGCTTCATGTTCAAGCTGCTCGTCACCTACCCGACCATAGCTGAGGAGCAGGAGATCATGCGCCGCATGGCCGCTTCTGCCCCGGTTCTCGACGTGGAACCGGTCATCGGCCTGAACCAGATCGTGCAAATGCGCAAGCTGCTCGACAACGTGCGCTGCGATCAAAAAATCGAGTCCTACATCCTGCGTCTCGTCGATGCCACACGGCATCCGGCCAACGCAGGCCTGGATCTCGCCGGCTACATTCGCTATGGTGCCTCGCCTCGCGCCACCATTTATTTATTGAAGGGCGCCCGCGCCCGCGCCTGCCTCAACCAGCGAGACTTCATCATCCCCGAGGACGTCAAAGACGTGGCCGTCGACATTCTGCGACATCGAATCGCTATCAACTATCGAGCGGAAGCCGCGGGCATGACCAGCGTCAAACTCGTAGAGCAGATCCTCGCCGCGGTGGAAATCGACAGCAAATGACCAAGAGCCAACTTTGCCTGCATGAATGATCTTCTCGAACAGCGCCTGCGCCGGCTTCAACTGCGCTGTAAGCGTCCGGTCAGCCATCTGCTCGCCGGAGAGTACCGCAGCATTTTCAAGGGAAACGGCATCGAGTTTGATGATGTTCGCGAGTATACCTATGGCGACGATGTGCGGGCGATCGACTGGAAAGTTACCGCTCGTACGGGCACACCGCATATCAAGCGCTACATCGAAGAGCGCGAGCAAGCCTTCATCATCATGTTGGACATCTCCGCCTCCACCTCATTCGGTGGCCAGGAGCGCGCCAAAGTGGATGCCGCCCGCGAGCTCTGCGCGCTCATGGCCTGGTCTGCAGCCCACAGCAAAAACCGCGTCGGGCTGATTCTGTTTTCGGACCGAGTCGAGCACTACGTGCCGCCTGCGCGCGGTCGCAACCATGTGATGCGGATCGTCAGTGACCTGCTCGAAACCCAGCCAAAGGGCCAGGGTACGGACCTGCGCGTTGCCCTCGAATTTGCTGGCGAAGTCGTGCGCAAGCGCAGCGTGTTTTTCGTCATCTCAGACTTTTTGGCAGAGGGTTACGAGCAGTCGCTGCAGATCCTCGCGCAACGCCACGACCTTACCGCGGTCTGTGTGCAGCATGTGCTGGAGCAAGAACTTCCCGTGCTCGGCATGGTGCATTGCCAAGATATGGAAAACGGCCGTCAGCAGTGGGTGGACCTCGGCAACGAGTCCGCGCGCCAGCGCTACCAAGACAGGGCTCAGGCGCGCGCCCGAGAATTGGCAGAAACGTGTGCTGCCGCGAACATCGGGCACATTCCACTGACCTCCGACAGCGACTGTGTCGCAGCCCTGGTTTCCTATTTTCAGG
>DMTJ01000392.1 GCA_003477185.1 Lentisphaeria bacterium | reverse complement strand
CTGGAGGTCTTGCAATAACGCTTGCAGTGCAACGGTGTCCGTCACATCGATGCGCGCGGCGCGCAGATTTGTTTTGGCGGTAGGTGCCAGTTCGGCCACCAGTTGCTCTGCCGCTTGCAAGTCAAGATCAGCAATCACGAGCTCGCCAAGATCCGCATACGACGACACGATGGTTGCCGCCATCCGTCCCATGCCACCCGCACCGCCGAGTACAACAACGGATGGTTGTTGCTCTATGTCAATCAATCGGTCGATCAAAACAGCGTTGCCAGCGAGGAGGCCTGCCGGGGCAATCCTTTGGGTCGGGTAACGCCGTCAGGTGCAGCAAACGGGGCTGGGTCAGCGAAGCGTTTCAAGACATTGGTTGTCATCTTCGACACATCGTTGTCATAGTCATCAGTGGCAAGACTACCTGCCCAGGCAATGCTACCAGTGGTAAACACTGCGCCGCCTTGGCTTGTTTCGAAGAACACCACATCCGCCCGCACGGCAGTGCCGGGTAGCGGGATACCGGTGGCCGCGAACTCTTCCTTGGTCAGCAGGATGTCTGGTGGGTGCCCCTCTGATGACGCGAGGATGATGCTGTGGGCTGGCGAACCTAGACTCTCATCGAAGCGGTCAATTTCCTGCCCGGCAGCGCCACCACCCACCGTACCGTAGTTGCCCAGTAACTCACTATCCGAAAGCCCGTCTACGGCGAAGGCAACCCTCGGGTCGTCCCACGCATTGGAGCGTCGGTAGTAACCGGAGACAGAGAAACCTTGGGCTGCAAAGCCTGCGCCGGTGACCCGATTCGGTGGTCGCCCGATCCGGCGCCAGAGTCCACCAAGTTCGCCGCTGGTTTCCATGATGTACTCGCCGGGTTCCGCGACCCAAGCGCGGGCCCCATCTTCGGTACGCCGCACTTCAATGGCAGCCGGGTTCGACGCATGCACACCCGTGCGCCAGTAGAATCCGTTGGCACCCATGACCATCAGCCTCCCGCCACGGGAGAGCCAGCCCTCGAGCGCGTCCAACATCGGCGTGGTCCAGTACTCCGGATGCGTGCCGGTCACGATGACCCGATAGCGATCCAGCAATTCGCGACCTTGCACATGAAGGGCATCATCGGTGATCACGTCGTGGGGCACAGCCGTGCGATCGAGCCAAGCCAGAATGTTTGTATCCGCTGTGAACGACCACACGCCACCTTTGGGCTTCAGATTCATGATCGGCCGCCGGTGGCTACTGTTGGCAACACCATGCCCGTCCGCATGTACCTCGTAGCAACTCAGGCCACACTCGGGGTGCTCCATCAAAAAGCGGTCGTTAGCCACTTCCGCCTCGGCCCAACTACCAAAAATTTGCTCGGGACTCAGATTTAGACGCACATTGGCATAGGCCCGGTAGGTGATGGTCGGCGCGAGCCAGGCGACTGCTTCGGTTGCATCCTCGGCAGCCGGCGAAACAAAAAAGACCGCATAGTCCTCACAGCTTTCGGTTCGGGAACGTAACGCATAGACGCCGCTGGGCAGATCATCCGGGACCACCAATCTGCAGGTTGTCTCCCATTGCGCATCAGCCAGATCATCACTGTGGAAATGAATTGCGCCGTACTGGCCAGGGTCGACCGTCCAGTCATGGACTTTTCCCGTCCACTGCACACCAGGCGTGGCCCGCCCGGGTAACTGCCGGGTTTCGCCGTGGAGTTGGTGCAATCCGGTGTCCCGGATGTGCTCGCTGCCGATATCGAGGGAAAAATCCCAGTGGACCTCTGGCTCACCGTGGGGATCCGAACCCACGCTGCAACCGTCGAGTCGTCCGTCGAAATACTGGTCACGCTGCGAGCCCCGCACGCGAGTGGCAAAGGTCAACGCTGCATTCGAAGCCACCAGTGCACTCGCGGTTCGTTGCTTGGTCTGCGACCGTGCGCTCACACGATCACCGGGGGCTGATACCAATGGCACCACAGCGAGATTCAGCGCCTGGAGGTTCGGGTCATAGCTCGCCGTGATCCGCGCCCAGCGGTTCCTCACTATCGGCACATCGGCGATGAGTTCAATTGTGCTCCCATCCTGAGCCTGAGCGAGAAAACAAGGAACACCATCGCGCAACTCGAGCGCAAAACCACCAGGCTCGCCCCAACAGTCGAGCAATGTTCGAGTGCCGTCAACCAAAGTCGGGAAGGCGCAAACTTCGACGCGCAAACCTTTCAGCCTAGCGCAGAAAGTGTTCGCGGGAACTTCCGCCCACGAACCCTGATGTAAAGCTTGCGGCTTACCCGCATAGCGACCATTCAACGTACTTTCGCATTCGACTTCTTCAAAGCCATGGCCATCAGGGGAAATATCACCACAGACAAGGCGGACCAGCTGGCCGTCAAACGCCTCACTGTCGAGGGAAGACACCATGAACTGCACTTCTTCACCGCGTGTTACTGACAATGGATCGCAGTAGGAAACTATTCGTTTTGATGTCGTCACTTGCGAACTTCCTCTTATTGGATTCTTGTTCACCAACTTGTTGGCGCTATGGCTGATCCTCTGGTCGACAAAGAGCACCCAACATTGGTGTGAGCCGGCGTTGAAACTCCCGGATACTGAGCTTTGGTTTCACCAGTCGCTCTAATTCAAAACCACGCACAAAATTAATCAGCGTCCGGGCCGCCTCAATCGGCCTGCCCGCACCCGCACGTTCGAGCACGGCTGCGAGTCCACCGGCCATTTGGTTTTCCCAGTTGACGACAATCTGCCGCAACTCGTCATCCTTGTTGGCGAACAGAATCAACTCATACTCTGCCCGCACCA
>DMTJ01000540.1 GCA_003477185.1 Lentisphaeria bacterium | reverse complement strand
GAACGGGCGCGGGGTGAGGCCGGTGTGGACGCGAAAGGCTCTGCTCAAGGTTGCGGGACCACCGAGCCCGCAGCAGGCGGCGACTTCGCCGATGGAATAGCGATTCTCTGCAAGCAGTGTCATGGCTCGCTTCATGCGAATGCGACGCACGTAGGTGCCGGGGCCGCAGCAGATCTGCTTGCGGACCAAGAGCCGCAAGTGACTTGCGGACATGCCCACTTGCCGAGCCATGGTGTCGCATGAAAGATCACCAGCCAAGTCGGCCCAAATGAATTTGTTTAACCGCGATAATAAGGTGCCCTTGCCTGTGGACAAGTTGGGCAGTTCAGGCGATTCGCTAGGCAGGTTGGTGGCGGCGGTGCAGAGGCGGGCCAGTAAGGTGCCCACGGCAAATCTCAGTGGTAGGTACTGCGGCTGCGCGGGAGCGCCAGCGGCATAAGAATCGAGAATGTCCCGAGCACTGGCAATCTCATGGTCGGTGAGTGGAACGGGCCGGTTCCTGAGCACGCTGAGCCAGCCAGCCTCAGGCAGGTCAAAGGTGATGAAGAGCCACTGCACCGGTACGGCTAGCGAGGCATAGTGATGGCGTTGGAAGGGGAAGAACAGCAGGCCCTGGTGCTCAGCCACGGGAATCTCGCGTTGGTCGAGGTAGACAGTCGCAGCCGTCCCGAAGTTCAGGAACAGGACGCAGCGCTCATGCATGCAATTGGCACCATCCAGATCCGCGGTGGCTGTGCGCGAGGAGCAGAGGAAGTTTTTGGGACATCCGAGGGGGCCACGCCCGAAGCCTGCGTGATAGTCACGCGGGGCGGGCAGTTGGGCCAACTACTCCCGGATCGCTGGGTACATGTCTGGCTCACTGATCAGGCGCGGCCTCTGGTAGCGTAATCGGCATTGCAAAAGGAATCGCTAAAAGTGGATAATGAAGTGACTTGTGATTATGGCAAGTGTAGTTACTTGCCAGTGTGAGCAGAGTCCCAAGTTGCGAACCCCGCAACGCTCCAGGAGCTTCCACAGACGAGAAATAGAATGAACGACTCCATTAAGATTCGCTTGGCAATCATCGCCACCGGCGGCCGCGCTGGGCTGGTGCGCTGGCTGATTCAGAACCGGAAGGACATTGCCATCACCGCGGTCTACGACCCGGACAAGGAGCGGGCAGCGCAAGCGTTGAAGGACTGGGAGGTAACCGATGCCGTCATTTTTGACTCCTACGAGGCCGCGATTCAGCGCGACGATGTCGACTGGGTGATGATCTTCTCGCCAAACGCTTTTCATAAAGAGCATGTTCTCTGCGCCTTTGCGGCTGGCAAACATGTCTTCTGCGAGAAACCACTGGCGACAGAAATCGACGACTGCCAGGAGATTTTCGAGGCGCATCAGGCGTCTGGTCTGACGTTCGCGACGGGCTTCGTGCTGCGCTATGCGCCGCTCTATCGGAAAGTAAAGGCGGGACGGCCATGGGTGATTGTGGTGACATCGGATCATGGCGAAATGTTGGGCGATCACGGCTTCTTCCGCAAGTGCCAGCCGTATGAAGGCTCGGCCCACATCCCGATGATGATCAGCGCCTCCTCCGAATTGGGCTTTGTGGTCGGCGGGCAGGCTGACCAAGTGGTGTGCCTGGAAGATCTCATGCCGACCCTGCTGGAGGTCGCAGGTGCCGCGATTCCTGCGTATCTTGATGGCGTCAGCCTGGTGCCAATATTACGCGGTGAGGCGCAGGCGACCCGGGAGTGGCTGCACATGGAGCACGCGCCCACCTATAGCCAAGCGCAAGCCTACCACGCGCTGACCGATGGCCGCTTCAAGTACATCTGGCGGACACTCGACGGCAGTGAGCAGCTGTTCGACTTGGACCGCGATCCGGGTGAAGAGCTGGATCTAGCACAGAACTCATCCTTTGACGCCATGCTCGAGACTTGGCGTGAACGGCTTATCCAGCGCCTGGCCGGCCGTCCTGAAGGATTCGTGCAGTCTGGCACCCTCGTGCCAGACCGCCCGTATCAGCATTTGAACAATTGCACCGTCCAATCAAACCAAGAAACGAATCCACGGAGACAAGAATGATCACGCCCTCAACTCTGGTCGGAGACTATGCCGCCGACGGCTATGTGGTGGTCGAAAGCCTGTTTACTGATAAGGAATGCGATACGCTCAAGCAGGAGGCCTGCGAGGTCCTGAAAAACCACGGTGCTGCTAACGCTACGGTCTGCGTGGGCGCGGCAGTACACAGCTCAGCCTTCCGAAACCTGGCGGATGACCCGCGGGTGATCGACCTGTTACGCCCCTTGATCCCGGAAGGGGTGATGTTCCTGAGCGACAAGATCGTGTTCAAATCAGGCGAAAACACCTTCGCGACTCCATGGCATATTGATGCCTTCTACTGGGCTGGGACGAGGCCGAAGCTCTCGGTCTGGATTCCGCTGGACGATGTCTCGGCCGACAATGGAACGCTCAAAGTGGTCCGCGGCAGCCATCATCGGGAATGGACCTCACGCAGGGGGAGTGGCGAAGAGACAGGAGGCGAGTTTGGAAATGTAATCACGGACGAGGTCTGGGATGCCGCCGACGAGGTGATCTGTGAGATTCCCCGGGGCAGTGCGGTGATCTTCTCGGATCGCCTGGTACACGGCTCCTGCACCAACACCGCCAGCGCCGACCGCTACACGATCATCAGCACCTATCATGCGCCCGCAGCAGACGAGAGCTTTGATGAACAGTTCCCTGCCCGGCACGTGGTGGTCTGAAAACGACAGGCTGATAGACGCCTACGAACAGCAAAATGAAATCGATTCATGACAGGGAGAATTTCGGTGAGAAACCTCGCAAACAGCTACGGCATCGTCCCGATGCCGCAGTCGATCGAAGTCGCAGCCAACAGCGATTCGTTCACACTGATGGCGGACACGGCGATTGTCTGTCAGGGCGAAGCCGGAAAAGCCTGCGCAGCGTACCTACAGCAGCGGCTCGCCGCAGCAACCGGGTTGACTCTTGCTGTCACGGGGGCTGACAGCGGGCGCGCGATCCTGCTTGAGGTCGCGCCGGAAACGCTCGCGTTCACGGAACAGGATGCCTACACGTTTCAGAGCAGCGCGGACCGCATTCTCATCACCGGCAAGAGCGCCGCGGGGGTGTTCTACGGTGTGCAGACTCTTCTGCAACTGCTGCCTGCGGCGGTCTATGGCGACACGGTTCAGCCAGGGCTTGATCTGGCGATACCGGCACTCCGGATCAGCGACAAGCCGTCGCTCGACAGGATCCGGGGGCTGCACGTGGATCTTGCCCGGCATTTCAGGACCTTGGACGAGCTTAGGACGGTCATCGATTGCATGGCTATGCACAAGCTCAATACGCTGCACCTGCATCTGACCGATGACGAAGGCTGGCGGGTGGAACTTGAAGCCTATCCGCACTTGACGGCGGTGGGCGCAATTGGCAACAAATCTAATCCCGAGGCCCCGGCTGCATTCCTGACGCAGGATGATGTTCGGGACCTCTGCGCGTATGCGAAGAGCCGGTATATTTCGGTGATTCCTGAGATCGACATGCCGGGGCATATGGGAGCAGCCATCAAGTCCTATCCGGAGCTGAAGAGCGCAACGGAGCTGCGCGATCCTGGCAAGGTGATGCGGATCGACGAACAGGGGCAGGCGTTTGCCAAGGCCGTCCTGCGTGAGATCGACGGCCTGTTTCAACCCGGCTACATCCACATCGGCTGTGATGAGGTAAATGTGTTTGTGGATGAGCCGATCTACACCGATGAAGAACTGCAGGGCTTTGTGCAGGCCATGACGTCCTACGTCAAAGACGAGCTGAAGAAGACGCCGATCGTGTGGGACGATCCCTTCGAGAAGGGCTTTTATGATAGGGACACCGTGGTCCAGTGGTGGCGATACGGCAAAAAGCACTGGTGGGCGCCGATTGATCGCACCATTGACGAAGGCCTGAACGCCGAGAAGCAACCGTTTATCATGTCTCCGGCCTACTGGACCTATTTCGACATGCCCAACGTGCGCCCCGAGGAAGGCTATGCCGGCTGGGCTCAGCCCATATCGGCAGCTGAACTCTACAACTGGGATCCATTTGAGGACATGTTCGGCGTCACGGCGGCAACCCGCGAGCTGACGCTTGGCGCCATCGCCTGCACTTGGAGCGAGAACATCGTCACGATGACCGATTTTGGTGACCGTACCTTTCCCCGGCTGGCAGCCTACGCCGAACGCCTCTGGCGAGGCGGCAAGAGCGAGGCACCGAGCATCCTGAGTTGGCCGGAGTACCGGGATCGGGTTCTCATTCCGTTCCAGCTCAAGCGCTACGATGCCCTCGGCATTCACTACTGGAGCAAGGACGAGCCCCAAAAGTTGCTGGCCCTGGAAGATAAGGCCAAGAAACTGTAAAACAGGCACAAATACCTATCATACAGAAGCCACACTTGATTACTTATTATGCCCCGGCTGAAGTCGTGGCACCGAAGCAGATCGCCTGTGATGTGGCCGTCTATGGGGGAACGCCTGCTGGCGTCACGGCGGCCATCCAGGCAGCGCGCCTGGGGAAGAATGCCCTGCTGCTTTCCTTTAATCGCCAAGTGGGCGGGCTGACCTCAGGCGGCTTGACCGCCACTGACTTTGGCCAGCAGGAATCTATCGGTGGCTTGGCGAAGACGTTCTAAGCCCGGGCCGGTCGCATTTCGGACTTTACGCCTTCGGAGGCAGAAGCTCTGTTCTTGAACATGCTGGAGGAGGCGGGCGTGCAGGTGCTCTTTCAACGCTGCCTGGCGTCCGTCACACCACACTAACGGCCTTTGGCCTTGCGCTGGACCTTACCGGCCTGCCGCTCGCTGGGCACATACCAGCCGTCAAGGGCGGCGCTGAGTTCCTTGACGAGGTCCGGCTTTTGGACGGCGAGATTCACCGTTTCCGAGGGGTCGGCCTTGAGGTCGAAGAGCTGGGCGTCGCCATTCTTTGCCGGATACTTCATTCTGCCGGGCGCGCCGTCGTAGGTGAGGAGCAGCTTGTCGTGGCCGCGGATCACCCAGCGATGGAGAAGCGACGCGTGCGGATTCTCGATGTCTGCGATGTCGTGGGCAAAGGACTCGCCGAAGAGGGTATCGCGATCGATCGCATCGCCGCTCTTGAGCTGCGCCAGGAGATTGAGGCCAGGAAAGTGGTGTGGGCCGGTGGCGCTGGCAGCGGCCAAGATGGTCGGGACGATGTCGATGGACGAGCAGAGTTCAGGACGATCCGCTGCGGGGATGGTGCCGGGCCAGCGAAACATGATTGGCGTGCGTGTGCCACCCTCGTAGGGGCTGAGCTTGGAGCGCTCGGCATAGGA
>DMTJ01000452.1 GCA_003477185.1 Lentisphaeria bacterium | reverse complement strand
CTTAGAGGTGGGGAATTCCACCTTGATGGGGTGGCGACCGGACTGGGCCGCTTTTTCGGTCCAGTCAAGGTGTGACGGTTCATTGAAATCACCTACTATAAAAACAGGAGCCTTTTTATCGGAGAGGGACCTTACCAGCCTGAGAAGTCTTGCGATGTCTCTACCTCGAGCTTTTTGGGCTCCTTCAATCGCTTCGGCTTCGGTCTTGATGAAGGGGGGATTCCTGTGTTTCTTAAACTTTGGCCGAATGCCCATCAGCTGGTAGGGCTGATAAGGATTAGATGGTAGGTGCAGGTTGAAGATGTAGGCTTGCTGATCCGAAAGCAGTTTGACTTTGATGCCATCTCTCTTCTCTTCGACAATCTCGTAACGCGTGAGGATGGGACCGTAGTGATTCCAGCCCAGTAGCTGCGCCAACTTCACGGCACTATCGCCGGCCTCCTGCATGCCGACCACATCGGCCTTTGCCTCCTGAATCACCTTGGCCGTTTGGGATAAGGGTTGCCCACGCTTCGTGCCGCCGCGATAGACATTGTAAGACATGACCTTGACGCTGAGCTCTTCGCTGGACTCTTCAGTTTGTGCGTGCAGGGGAGAACCAAAAGACGCCCCAGCAGCAATCAGTATTACTATCGTAACCGTGCGAATTATGTTCTTCATAATATTTAACCTCTACCCGCACCGAATTGCTCGGTGATGGTTTTTTCAACCACTGATGAACACTGATTTTCATTCGGTAATTCGTTTCCATTCGAGTTTTGGCTTTTTGAAATTCAGAATAGACCCCAGGCGATCTCCTGTGATTTCTCAGCCTCACAAATCGGTTCAGGTTTATCAGTGGTTAAGTCTTCTTCTTCCTTCGCTGCCAACGTCGCGGATCAGGCGCGACTATTTCCCGTCGCCCAAATACTATATCGCTCCTTCTTCCCGCGTCCCGGTCTCTGTTTTGCTGGGAATGTAGTCCTTCGGATTCGTCCGCTTGTCGTAGGGATTCCAATACAACCCAATCCCCGAAATCAGCGGTGTCGTCCGCCCGTCTTCAATCACCAGGCGGAACTTCTGCGCGGTGACAGCGGGGAACCGGATCTGACGACGGTACCCAATCGTCTTGCTGGCATGCAGCGCAGACCACTTACCGCTGTCATCGAGGTACTCCATGCGATGCGCCCCCACACGCTGCCCCATCTGGACCGGCTCACGCAGCTCGAATACGTTCACACTCTTCTTTTTTCCCAGGTCCAAGGTCAGGGTAGCCGTCACTTCCTGGTCCTGGCCTGCCCAATAGGTCGCCTGCCGGCCATCCAAAGCCTTCTCGGCGCTGAAGCGCGGATCGGCGTCGCCCCAGCTCTTGTCCGCCGTGATCGTGGCGCCTTCAGCCAGGTTTACGGCAAAGATTGTGTCGATCTCATCGGTCAACTGTTTCAGCGCCGCGACCTGATCCTCTGGGAAACGGCCGGTTTTATCCGGCGACAGGTTCAGCATCATCGTGCAGCCGCGGCCAATCGAAGCAAAGTGGAGGTCGCGCAGCTGCTGCGGCGATTTAGGTTGGCTACGAGGCCCTCGTCTCCAGAACCACCCGCGGAGAATGGATGTATTTGCCTCCCGCGGCATGTAGCGCAGGAGCTCAACGGCCTTGTAGCTCGGTTGACCGCCGGCCACAACCCCGGCAGCCGCCCCCTTATCATAGGTGTGGCCAATATAGGCAACCGGCAGTTTCCCTCGCCGCACACGCGATGGCGTCTTGTACGGCGAAGACTCAAAGCACCAATTCTCCTCCCGGCCCACGCCGGCTTCATTGCCCACCCCGCCAACGTCCGGCCCCATCATCTCGATAAAGGCAGCTGGCGCATAGCGACGAATCACCTTGTAGTATCCCGGCCAGTCAAACGGCGACATGTTACGGCTGTCCTTCGATCCCCCGAACGCACCGTCAAACCAGAACCCGGCAACCGGACCATACTCCGTCATCAGCTCAACCAGTTGATCGGTGAAGTAATCGTTATACGCCTCCGTCCCATAGCGCTTGTCGTGACGATCCCACGGCGAGAGATAGTAGTTGATCCCGATTCCCTGCTTATTGCAGGCATCAGAGAACTCGCGCAAGATGTCTCCCTTGCCATCAGCCCATTTTGTCGATTTCACCGAATGATCCGTATGCGGGCTCGGCCAGAGACAGAAACCATCATGGTGCTTCGCCGTCAGCGAAATCACCTTGAACCCATTCTCCTTGGCAACCCGAACCCACTGCTGGCAGAAATTTTGGGACGTCGGAGCAAACACGTTCGGATCCTCGTTGCCATCTCCCCATTCCTGTCCGGTAAAGTTGTTGACCGTGAAGTGAATGAACATCTGCTTCTCGAGATGGTGGTATTTGAGCTGCACATCCGTTGGGAGGGGCGAAACGGCAGGAGGTCCATTTTCCAACTGCCGGATAATGTCCCACACCTCTCCACGCTCCGCTGCGGCACTCATGGCCGCACTTGCCGTCAAGACAACTGCGGTCACGCCAACACCCAACCATCGTAACCCTCTACGCATCACATGCGCCTGGTTTGTTCCTTGCATCATAACCTCCTGTTTTTTCCTTCGTTCGAATATGTTTCTTGTGAGTCATCTCCTTAACGCGTCAGCCAGTAGAATCCGAGAATCATGACCACAACCGCTACCCAACAGGCAGCTGAGAGGAGAGGCCGCATCCCCCTGTTTCCTGGCCTAGACAGCCAGGAATAGGCAGGAAAGTCCCACGGAGTTCAAACGTTAACACAAGGATATAGGCCTCGCTTGTCAAGCTATAACAGAGGCAAGAATCTCCGTCACAGTAGAAATGTCTACAATCGGGCCACTGCTGCCGTGACGAAGCGCCACGCAACGCGACTCGGCTAGGAGAGCCAAGCTACGTTCATCGCCTCACAGCAACGGGATATCCCATCCCCTAACCCGAGTTTCGCACATAGCCTACACTCACGCATGAAAATCGGAGAAATTGACGCGAGTAACTACACAAACCTATCGCATTCAGACCGGCTGTCGGTAGCAGGAACTCTGGGTAGGAAGCGCCGCCAAGTCAATTCCCAGATGGCTGTAAATCTGACGGTGGAGGGGCTCGGAGCGACCAGGCTTGCGGACGCGATGCACCTCGCCACTGGACGTCGGTAGCTCGCTGGTCGCATAACAATGCGAACGCAGTATGTCGCGCAGTGTCGCCCAGTTCCGCGTGTCACCGCACTGCTCGAGACTGTAGCAGATGAAGCGCATCAGCTGGTAAGCAAGCAGCGAGATGAAAATATGGCCGTCGACCCGCCCCTCAAGGCGATGAAAGTTCGGCCGGAGCCCAAGTTGGCCCTTTATACAGCGAAAACCCGCCTCTGCCTTGGTCAACACCATGTAGCGGCGCCAGAGTTCGACCGCCGTCATCGTCGGCGCATGGGCCTGTAGCACGTAGCAGCCATCCAAATCCGCTGCGCCAGTCATCCTCGCATCGTCATGTTCCCAAGACAGAGCCCCGTCTTGGCAGCTAATCTGATAGTAGCGAGCCACTTGGCTATGACCCTCTCGCAAGCGACCGATGGCTTCGTGGATCTTCTTGGGCTGCTTCAATTGCCCTTTACTGATCCGCGTGCGCAACTTCTCCAGAGCCTCCAAAAGTCGCTCATCTGCCCTGCTGCGAATGGCGGATTCTTTGAGCCCGCGCTGTGTGCTTCGGCAGAGGACAAACTGGTCACCATGCTCAGCTTCCTTCACCGCCTCTATCGATGCCAATTGGCCCTTGGCGAGCTTGCTCACTTGCACTTTGCGATCCGGAACCTGCTCAAAGGTGGCTTCGGCGAAAATCTCGCTGAAATGATTACGGAAGCTGCGCGTGCGATTCACCAGGTAGTTGATCTTGGCCTCCCGTAGCGTCTCGAGATTCTCTGCCGTCCCCAAGCCCCCGTCAAGCACTACGATCGGCGGCGCCGATAAATGCTGGTCTGACGACGTGTTTTGCAGGATCTCGATCATCTCCGGCAAGGTCGTTGCGTCGCCCGTATTGCCAGCGAACGTGCGATGAAAAAGGATGAAGCCTTGCTCATCGAAGCACACGCCAGCGGCAACCAGAGGGCAGTCGTTGCGTTTTTGCTTGCTCTTGCCGCGCTGAGCCTTTGGATTTTTCTCGCAGATCCCTGCGAAGTGCGTGTTGGTCAGGTCATACAAGTAGTAGGTGCGCTGCAGCGACAGCTGACCGGCGATAGTTTCTTGCATATAGAGCTCGATTGCGTCGCGCGCACCGAGCAGCTGGTCGCCGACCCGATAATAGCGATCCTTGTTGATCTTCGTGTCGTGCTTGAGATCCAACAGATCCGGTAGTGACGAGCCTGCCAGGAAGCGCTAGGTCAGCGCCAGTTCGCTTCCTGGGGCGACCATCCGGCCGATGACTTGGACAGTCGCTGCTTGGCGTTGCGCCGGATTAAAATTGAGGCCTTCGAGCAAGGAATCCATGTTCAGTTTGCGCCAGGCATGCAGGGCCAGTAACTCAGGCCCGAGACTGGTAGTCTGGCCAACGGAGACTTGATCAACGAACACGCCATCGACGGTTCGTGCGGGCGCTTCACTGGTTTCCGGTGGCGGTTTCTGGGCATGCTCGCCGATTGGTAACCAGGTTCCCTTTCTGCGGATGGCACTAAGGATTTCGTTGGCCTCTTCGACGACATCTGTCGGCATGCTACGTAGCAGGGGGTGGTCATAGAGTTCGGATTCGACGACTTGTGCCACGAGTTTTCCGCGCGCCTTATCGAGTTTGCGCATGCCCAAGGACATGACAACGCGATTGCGTGGTTGGCCGTCTGCATTGCGATAGGACTCAAGCAGTTGCAGGATCTGCTTGCCTCG
>DMTJ01000579.1 GCA_003477185.1 Lentisphaeria bacterium | reverse complement strand
GATGTCAGCAATCCGCGTGGATCGCGGCATCACCGGGGTGGGCGGGGTGACCATCACCGGCGACAGTGTCAGCACCACGTCTGCGGCGGGTTCCAACGACGGAAACGACGTCTACTTCCAAAGCGGTACATACGACTACACGGGCGAGACCCGCATCGACAGCGGCGTGTTGCAGATGTCTCAGCACGTCACCTCGCTGGGTTCCACCAGCATTATCGTCAACGGCGAGTGGGATCTGGACCTCACGCCGTTCGCCGCCCCGACTGGTTATTTTCTGCTGCCGACGCAGACCCTCAGCGGGACAGGCACGGTGCAGATGGACGAAGGCGTAAAGGCCGAGTCCCGGTCGATCCGCTCGGACGGCGCCACGGTCGCTCCGGGCGACGGCGGCGTCGGCACGCTGACGGTCGCGGGTGCGGGCTTGAGCCTGACTGGCGGGACCTTTCAGTTTGAGGTGGGCGAAGCGGCCAGCGACCAGATCGTGCCGGAACGCCTCTACATCTCCGGCACGCCGGGCACAGTCGTCATCGCCGACGTGCCAGCTGACACGCGTAAGTCCCTTGGGACGGTTGTCCTGTTCGACTACGCCGGGACGCTGTCTGGCGATGTTGCAGACCTCGGGCTGACTCTGCCAGCTGGCTGGGCCGGGACCCTTGTTGACTCTGGTTCATCCATTGATCTGACGATCACCGAGTTGCCCGGTGGAACCGTCATCATATTTCGCTGAGGCGCCCGGGAATGCGATTCGAGCTGGCGGCTGAGCGTAGAGAAAAGATCTCCCCGAGCTATTGATGCGACGACAAAGTATCTGATTGTGGGTTACGGTTTGGGCCGCGTCTGGGCAGGCACGGTAGAAAATCAGGGCACCACTGAATGATTGGTGTGGCCGGTGCAAGTCAGCTCTGAAAGTGGCGCCGGATGTAGGGCGACCTGCCAGGTCGCCCCAATGCGAATGGGAGAATGGTTGCTTACCTCGCAAGTCTACCATTCTCCCGGCAGTCTCTGACGCTCTATCTTGGGGTCGACCTGGCCGGTCAGCCTACCTCAGATCCCCAGTATCCCCGTGTGGGAGAGTTGCCCGCTGGAGGTCCTGCGGACCATTGATCTGGCTCGCGCAAGAAAGACCTTCAGGGCAGAGCGACACCGACCGGTGGCTGACGCCAAAGCCAGGGCGGAGCCGCTACTTCATTGAGGGAATGACAATCCCCTTGAGGATGATCTTCTGGCAGGAGAGAAAAACGACCATAGTGGGGATGGAGACGATGACAAAGCCTGCACTGACGATCCAAGGCATGTCCTGCCACCATTGGGAGGCTTGGTACATCCAGACCGCAAGCGTCCACATGTCCTGATCCTGGCAGATGATGAGCGCCCACTCCCAGCCATTGTAGGCCCCGATGAAGGCGGTGATGCAGTTGATGGCCAGGATAGGCTTAACCATCGGCATGGCCACCATTTTGAAGATCTGAAGCTCCTTGGCACCGTCAATTGTAGCGGCTTCGAACAGCTCTTGCGGCAACGAGTCGAAGAAGCCTTTGAGGATAAAGATGGCCATGCCATTGGCGGCCCCGGGTACGACGAGCGCAAAGAAGGTATTGAGCAGGTTCAGGTCGCGCATGAGCAGGTAGGCGGGAATGGCCGAGACCATCGCGGGGAAGGCCATGGTGGCGAGCATAAAGAGGATGATCTTGGTCTGCCCTGGCAAATTGAAGCGGCTCAGGGCGTAGGCGCACAGCGGGTTAATCGTGAGGGTTGCCACGATGACGAGCAAGACCAGCACAAAGGTGACCCACAGCGCATTGCCATTGAGGACCAGGAAGTCGAAGATCAGCCGATAGTTGGCCAGGATCGGCGCGGTGGTTAAGGCCTTCTGGTTTTGGATGAAGGTAATCGTGTAGGCCGTGGCAAGTGGCGGGAAGGCCTCCTCGATCCGGGTCAGGTTCCAGCCATACGCTTCGTTCACTGCTGCCAGGCTGCCATAGTTCTGCAGCAAGAAGGCCTGGTAGGCAATCTCGGAGGAGGAGACGATGCGCTTGTCGGTCGGCAAGGACTTGAGGAAGTTCATCCAGACGGAGCGTGCGTTCTGCTGGAATTCGGTGAAGCCCTCGGGGGCCTTTGCGGTGACTTGGAACTGATCCCACGCCGTGTGTTCGGTGCCAAGCAGTTCGTTGGCGACCCGCAGGACCTTGATCTCCTTGGCCAGAAAGGCGGCGTATTGCTGCTGGATCGTTGCATCCAGATCAATCTGCGTCAACCGCAATGGGTATTTCTCTTTGCGGAAGTACTCCCAGAGGGGCTGGATCCCCGGGGTGAACTCCTCGGGAACGGGAAAGGGCGTGATGTTGATGGCCTGATAGGTGGTGCCGGCCAGCCGGTTGTAGACATCGATTGTGAAGCTTTCGCTTGGGCCCAATCCAGCGATTTCCAGTGCTTTGTCACTGGTTGTAAGAAACTGGTACCACTCTGCGCGCAGGGCAAAGGGAACAGCCATTGAGGCGGGAGCTTGGCGGGCTTTGAATGCGGCCCAGGCCTCGCGCACTGCGACGGGCGCATCGCTGGTCACGGGAAAGCCCGTCTCCAGCCCCTGCTCGATTGCCTCTGTCTGCCATGCCTCTCGAACGCCGGGCACAAACATCTGGCTTCGGTAGGCGTCTTTGACACGCAGGAAGTCGACGTACTTAGGCTCCATGGCCGGCGGATACCAGCCCTGAAAGCCCATGGGATAGCGCATTTCCGACAGGAACTTGATGGTGTAGTAACTGCTG
>DMTJ01000455.1 GCA_003477185.1 Lentisphaeria bacterium | reverse complement strand
GCTACATCAAGAAGGAGAAGGGCAAGGCGATTAGCTCGCTCGCCGTAGAGCCGGAAGAGAGCCCCGTGATTACGCAGGCACTCGCCGGTCAGGATCTGAAGCCTGGACCCCACAAAATCCAAGGAATAGGAGCCGGGTTCATCCCGACAAACTTGGACCTGTCCGTCGTGGACGGCGTGGAGCAAGTCACAAGCGCCGATGCGATTGCTGTCTCCCGTGAGTTGGCCCGCCAGGAAGGGCTCCTCAGTGGGATTAGCTGTGGCGCTGCCATGGCCGCCGCGTCCAAGGTCGCCCAGCGCCCAGAGAACGCCGGAAAGACCATTGTGGTGATTCTGCCCGACGCTGGCGAGCGTTACTTGAGTGGCGCCCTGTTTGACGGCGTGTTCGGCGATGACGGAATGGCTCTCTGAGGACGGGGAAACGGTGCCAGGGTCGGCGCTGACATGAAGCCTGTCCTCGGGATAACCGTTGAGCCCGATCAGGTCCATGACCTGATCGGGCAAGAGTCCTTCGGTCAGGCTTGGCATGGCTTCGAGCTGCCAGGCTTTGTGCTGGGAGACCGCACCTGGGATGAGACGCTCAGTCAGGTGCAGCGCGGGATCTCGCACGTACGCGACATCCTGCCGGACGACGTCGCCCGCTATCTGCCAGAGACGGATACCACGGCTCGCCGTGCGATTCTGGACTCTCTGGTGGAGCAGCTTAAGCTGACTGTTGACTACGGGGTCAAGTGCTGTACGCTTGAACTGGGAATCGAGCGGATTGCTGTGGAACATCGGGAAGCAGCGTTGCTGGCGCGCGAGGACTTAATCAAGCGACTGTTGCCGGTTGCGGATTCGCTCGATGTCTCGATCTGCCTGCCGCAACGCGAACCATGCACGCCACCGGGCGCGCATTTTGCGGAGTACGCGACCCAGTTGGTGACCACGCTTGATCACGACGCCTGCAAGCTGACGCTAAACGTGTTCCCCAATGAGTTGCACACACTGACGGTGACTGAGTTGGTGCAGCGCAGCTATTCGCATGTAGGCGTCATCCGGTTTTTCTACGAGCCAGGTATCGGACTACGACTAGATCGCGAGCAGCAGCTAATCTGGGCGCGGGCATTACATTTACGCCGTTATGATGGGCTGGTGGTGTTCTGTCCGCTGGTCAAGGATCGTGACAAATTTTGCTTTGAGGCTGATCAACTGCTGGGGCTGGTTCAAGAGATCTGGCTGGAGCAGAACCGGGAGTTCGACACGGTCGATGGCACCTGACCTGGATCATTCCTGAGATCTCGTCGTGAGAGCTCAGGACTTAATCAGGCTAAATAATTCTACAAGGAGAACGCGTGGCTAAATCACAACGTGGCAGCCTGACGCGTATACAATCACAGGCACGTACTGCTGCGCGGGCAGTGTACGAGGTATCTGCGGATGTATGGGCATCCGGCAAGCCAGCGGATCGGCTGCTGGCTGCTTATTTTCGGAAGCACAAGAAATATGGCGCCCAAGACCGGCGGCTGATCAGTGAGACTTTCTTTGCGGTCTTTCGCTGGTGGGGCTGGTTGCGTCTGCTCGCTCGCGATGAGGCCGGGATGTGGGAGCGCGACGCCGAGCGTGCGACGCAGTCGGTCGAATGGCAGTCGATGCTGGTGGGGGCACATGTGCTGGATACGGTCGCGCTGCACCCGGTCGCGGCCGTGTGGAAGGATCGCGTTGCCGAGAAGCGCCGGACTGCGTCCTACGTCACTTGTGTCGGAGACAAGCCGCTGATGGAGCGTGCCGAGATGATGGAAAGCCTGTTTGGCCTTTCGGTGAGGCCGCATGACTTGTTGCCGGATTGGTTGCGCGAGGAGACGGGTGAGATGTCCTACGACTTGCTGGAAATGCTGCAGCGGCGCCCGCCACTTTGGTTGCGGACTTCGCACAGCACGGTCGATAAGGCGATCTCACGCCTCGCGGATGAGGACCTGACTGCGGAGGCATTTCCGGCGCTGCTGGGTGCGATGCGGCTGGTGCCTACCCGGGGGAATCTATATGAGTCGGCAACATTCAAGGCTGGGCTGGTCGAGATTCAGGATCTGGGAAGTCAAGCAATTGGTGCTGCCTGCAGCCCTGCGCCGGGACAGCGCTGGTGGGATGCCTGCGCCGGGGCCGGAGGAAAATCGCTGCAATTGGCTAGCATGATGAATGAGAAGGGGTTGGTGCTGGCTACAGATATCCGGGAGTACAAACTCACGGACCTGCGCAAGCGGGCCCGCCGCGCACACTTGTCCAACATTCAGGCTAAGCCTTGGGACGGCAAGGAAATACCAGGGAAGCCCGGGAGCTTTCATGGGGTGCTGGTGGATGCGCCATGCACGTGCACCGGCACCTGGCGACGGAATCCAGACGCGCGCTGGACGATGAAGCGCGAGGAGATCGCAGCCGCGGTTGCGACGCAGAGTGAGATTCTAGAGGCTGTCATCCCCGCCCTGAGGCAGATGGGCGTGCTGGTCTACGCGACCTGCTCGCTGTGTGATGCGGAGAACGAGGGCGTGGTTCAGGGATTTCTGGATCGGCATCCGGAGTTCTCGCTGGATCCGATGGTTCATCCGTTGCACGGGGGCATGACCGAAGGGATGTTTCGGGTTACGCCAACCTCGTTCGACTGTGATGCGATGTTTGTTGCTCGGATGCGCCGTCTCCGAGATTGATTCGTCACGCTGCTGTGTGGGCGCGATTTACCGAAATCGAAATTGCGCAGTGGAAATCCCTGCGAAAAACGTATAGTCCCTAATTCCTGTAGGGGAATAGGAGTTTTAAGGGCATGCATCTTTCCTGTAAGGCAATCTACGGATTACGGATTCTGTACCACGTGGCTGAAGCGACGCAGCATGGCGGGCTTGCGCGCGGCGCGAAGCTGGCGGTGGCCTTGTCGATGAATGATTCGAGCCTGGAACAGATCTCGGGACTGTTGCGCAAGGCCGGGCTGATCAAGACGGTCCGTGGCCGCAATGGCGGCTACACGCTTGGGGCGCATCCTGAAGAGATTACCTTGCTGAGGATTATTGAGGCGGTGGATGGTCCGCTATCGATGCTGGGAGATGTGAGCGGCGAACACTGTACAGACCCCGCCTGGGAAGTGCTATCGGAGACGATGGCCGCAAAGGCGGGGACTGTGACCTTGGCCAAGGTCCTAGCGGAGAACCGACCACAAATGAATGATTTTGTTATCTGATTCGAGGAGTAATTATGTCAACCTATAAGTTATCGCATCTGGATGCGCTGGAAGCTGAGGCGATCCATATCATGCGGGAAGTAGCGGCGCAGTTTGAACGGCCGGTTCTGCTGTTTTCCGGCGGGAAAGATTCTATTGTGATGGTGCACCTGGCGCTGAAAGCCTTTCGGCCCGCTCGGCTGCCGTTTCCGGTGATGCACGTGGATACCGGGCACAACTTCCCGGAATTGATTGAGTATCGGGATAATCTGGTGCGAGATATGAACCTGCGTTTGGTGGTAGCCTCTGTGGAAGACGCGATCAATACAGGGATTGCGGACCAGCCACCGGGAGAGATTAGCCGTAATCAGGCGCAGGCCCCGACGCTGGTGCATGCGATCGACGAGCATCGCTTTCAGGCTGCGTTTGGGGGCGG
>DMTJ01000207.1 GCA_003477185.1 Lentisphaeria bacterium | reverse complement strand
ACTCCCTGGCCAAGCGGCATGAAATCCGCAGCTCTCCGTTGCGCGGCTTCACCGGCGGCCGAATCGACCTGATTGGTCACCAGTTCTACATCGCCCGCGAGGTCACCTCACGTAACGCGCCGCGCGTGCTGCTGGCAGACGAAGTCGGCCTCGGCAAGACCATCGAAGCTGGCCTGATCATCCATCGCCTGCTGTTGAGCGGACGTGCAGCACGCGCTCTAATTCTCGTCCCCGACTCACTCGTGCACCAATGGTTCGTCGAGATGATGCGGCGCTTCAATCTCTGGTTCAGCATCTATGACCAAGAACGTTGCGGCGCGATCGAAGCAGGACCTGAGCCTGTCAATCCCTTCTTGGATGAGCAGCTGGTCCTGGCCGGGCTCTCCCTGTTCACTCAGCACCCGAAGCGCATCGAAGAAGCCGCGGAGGCGGGCTGGGACCTCGTTGTCGTCGACGAAGCCCACCATCTAGGCTGGTCCGAGGACCTCATCAGTCCTGAATACCGGGCGGTGGAGACCATTGGCCGCAGCAGCCCCGGCCTGCTGTTGCTTACGGCCACGCCCGAGCAACTCGGGCAAGAAAGCCACTTTGCCCGCCTGCGGTTACTCGATCCAAACCGCTACTACAGCCTCGACGTCTTTCGCCGCGAAGCCCAAGAGTACGAAGCTGTTGCGAAGTCCGCAGCCGCGCTCCTGGCCGATAGCGCCGTGCCGGAGAGCGACCGCAAGCAGGCGTTGGATGAGCTGATCGATCAACACGGCACCGGCCGCGTCATGTACCGCAACACCCGCGCCGCGATTAAAGGCTTCCCCGATCGAAAACTGCACCTGCATCCGCTCGTAACCAAAACCCCAGCCCAGGCGCAGGCCTGCAGTGCGGAGTTCGCATTCGAGACTGCAGCTTCGGAGCAAGCTCCCGACTACGAATTCGGCACAGACGTCCGTGCGCTCTGGCTGGTAGAGTTCCTGCGGGAAATCGGCGACGAGAAAGTGCTGCTGATCTGCCGCTCGCGCCGCAAGGTCCTGGCTCTAGAGGCTGCGCTTCGCGCCCGCCTGAACGCCAAAGTCGCCATTTTCCATGAAGAGCTCACCCTCATCACCCGCGACCGCAACGCGGCTTGGTTTTCCGAGCAAGACGGCGCCAGCGTGCTGCTTTGCTCCGAGATCGGCAGCGAGGGGCGTAACTTTCAGTTTGCCCACCACCTCGTCTTGTTCGACCTGCCTGATGACCCGGAGCTACTGGAGCAGCGCATTGGTCGGCTGGATCGAATCGGCCAGACCGAAGAGATCGCCATCCACGTGCCCTACGTTCCCCATACTCCGGAGGACATTCTCCGTCAGTACTACCACGAGGGGCTCGACGCCATCGAGCACAATCTCCACGGCAGCCACGAAGCCCACGAGCACTTTCTGCCTCAGATCCACGACTGGTGCCAGACTCCCGACCAGGCTCGTCCCGGGCTGCTGAGCGAGATTGCGGCCTATCGCCGCAACCTGATCAAGCGTCTCGAACAAGGCCGGGATCGGCTCCTCGAGCTGAACTCCTATCGGCCCGAAGTGGCCCACGAGATCACCGAGCAGATCGCCGACCGCGACTTCAGCACCGAGGTTGATATCTTCACCCTGCGCCTGCTCGACTTCTTCGGGTTCACCGTCGAGGACATGAGCAACCGCACCTACATGATTCGCGCCGAACGGCTGTTCAGTGATTCCCTCCCCAGCGTCCCCGAAGAAGGCCTGCTTGGCACCTTCGAACGCCGCCGCGCGCTGAGCCGCGAAGACCTAGCCTTCCTCAGCTGGGACCATCCGCTGGTCTTGGGCCTCCTCGATGCCATGCTCAGCGGCCACCACGGCAATGTCGTGTTTGCGATCTCCGCAAGCACCGAGCACCGTGAGTTGGTCTTGGACGTACGCTTCGTCGTCGAATGCATCGCACCGCCGTCGCTGCATGTTGACCGCTTCCTGCCGCCCACGCCGATCTCGATCAGCGTGGACAATCGGATGACGGTCCAAGAGCCCCGAGAGTGGCCAGCGCTCGCCACCGTCTCGCCCGAGAGTGCCCTGCTCCAGAATCAGGCCATCCTTCAGGCGCTCGCGCCCAAAATGCTTGCCACCGCCGAAGAAGAAGCCGAGACGAGAATGGCCCGGATTGTCGACGAGGCCAGCCGCGACGCTGGCACTACGCTCGGTCACGAACTTGAGCGTCTGCTGTCCTTGCGGAAAGTGAACGACAGCGTCCGCAGCGACGAAATCGAACTGGCTCGCCAGAATCTCGCGTCCACCGCCGAGCGCCTTTCGCAGGCCCGCCTGCGCGTCGATTCTCTCCGCCTCATCTGGCACGGTCCCGAGGCGTAAGCTCGGTGGATCCGTCTACGCCGCGTTTCTGTCGCCCTTTCAAGGCGTAAAAACTGGTTGGATCTATCCGGTGGTTCCACCACCTGTATCGGGCCTCGTCACCCAGTGCCCCGGCGGGGTACCAGAAGGCAGTGACGTTCTTTCTGCGCCTCGGAACGGATGATGCCGCGAGCAAACAGACGCCAGCGCTTGAACTCCCATGCACCAGCGTGTGCAAACTGCGGATAAAAGCACGAACCGAAGGGAGGGCCACGCAGGTGACAATAAGTGACCGGCACTATTTTTCGCTGGTCGAACTCATGGTCGTGATCGTTATCATGGGGCTCTTGATTGGAATCGTGGTTCCCAAGCTCCAGACTGATTCCCATTTTCACCCATCACAATGGCCAGTGGCAAGGAACGAAGTCAAGATTATTCAACGAAAGATCGACTCCCTCTATCTAGATACTGGCAAGTACCCGGAATCGCATCAAGACTTGCTCCGCGGCTCCGATGTAGAGGACTGGCACGGGCCTTACCTCGCAAAAAGCACTGATTTATTAGATCGATGGGGCAGCATATACCGGCCATGGTCTGAAGATGACAGGTTCGAACTCATGAGCTGTCGTCCCGATCGACGCGCTGGCGGATCATATGCCGAAGACGACATCTTGGGCTGG
>DMTJ01000445.1:3406-6034 GCA_003477185.1 Lentisphaeria bacterium | reverse complement strand
GCCGACCGTGAAGACGGAAAGCGTGTGATCCGTATTCAGGTCCACTTGATGGACGTTTCCGCTTACTGGCAAGCCCGAAGGGGTGATGTCGCGGCCGGAGATCACGCCGTTTGCCACGACTGCGGTTATTTGGCTCTGATAGGTCTCGGCTGTCGACACCGCGGCGTCGAAATGATAGACCACCAGTAGACTATCGGACGCTCCAGCCAGCACCGTGTGATGGGCCAATATTTCTGCGGTAGAGCCTCCCTCGAAGTTGCCAGCCCCGACCAGCGTATCATCTCCGTCCAAGTTGCCGTCGCCACTGAAGTCCAAGTAGATCTCCACGTCTGTGATTTTGGCTGGACTTCCTGTGCCACTATTGGTTATGGTGAATTTACGAAGCCGCACCAGTTCATCTGCGGCGGTCAGCATAAACTGCTGCATGGGCATGCGGGTGCTTGGATTGATGTTTCCTCCCGGTGGTGGTGCGAACCCATCTGCCGCCGCGATAGAACCGGTGCTGGTCACCTCAACAAAGCCAAAGACCATGGTCTCTTCTCCAGCGTCGGTGATAAGCTGCAGCGCGCGTGAGCCGAGCGCAGCGGTAGGATCGACCGTCACGTCATAGGCGACAGTGGTATTGGAGAACGCGGGTGGGAAGCTTGGCCCGACCAAGCTGATATCCGCGGGGCCGCTCAAAATGAAATCGCCCAACTCAGAGAGCTGCGTCGGGAAATTCATCCCGCTGATGCCGATGGTCGCGGTCGCACCCTGCTCGATTGTAAACACGAAGCGCCCGGCGGTGAGGGCGCCTCCGATGTCGCGATAGGCAAAGCTCGAGACCAGAGTCGGTGTTCCCGAAACGACAGTGAGGTTCTGCACCACCGTGTTTGCATCGACCTGTACAGTCAGAGGCTCTCCGGGCAGAAACTGGGTGGCCGCGCCGTCAGTGGTCCACGGCAATGTGCCAGCTTGTTGGATCAGTGAGGATGATGTCTGTGAAGGGTATGCCCGGAGGGTATACGTGTTCTCCGGCAGTCCTTCAATCTTGTACACGCCGAGGCGTGAAAGGGTGGTCGCAACCAGAATTCCGGCACCGTCAAAGACGCCAATCTGGCCCTTGTGAATATCGGTCCCGCCATCATCCTTTATGGTGCCCGTGATTGTGCCGACGGTGCTCAGGTAGCCTGAATACGGATAGGCGAACGATAGCCCAATGACATCATCGCTGGCGAGACGACGGTTGACCAATTGATCATTCTCGCCAGGAATTGGGCCGATGTAGCCCATGGCAGCTTGGGCATCCGGGCTATGTGAAATGCCGATGGCGTGGCCGATCTCATGAATCGCTGTGGCCTCGAGTTCCTCGCCCCAAGCTGCGTTCGTCACTGGATTAAGGAGAGCGAAGGCTACGTCCGCATTGGTGATGTGGTTGTTCCCGTCCCACGTCACCGTGGCGAGTCCGGAGAAGCCCGTCAGATTGCCTCCCCACTGCGTCGTATGACTGGCGGTGGCGTAGCCGACTGAGAAGTCGCTGTCGTCTACCGCGTCGCTTCCGCGAGTAAATGCAGCCATGGCGGTGGGGACATCCTCCCAGGTTTGGAATGCATTCAGGATGTTGTGGATGCGATCTGTGCTGTTGACTGTGTGTGTGCCGGAAGTGATGATGTGGTAGATGAGCTTTCCGTTGTGGAAGAATCCCGCTGGTGACTGCGCGTCATAATTCCAGATCGGGGCTCCTGGATTCTGTGGGGTCCATCCCGTCAGCAGATAGGCAAAGGTCTGGCCGCACAAGAGAAGCATCGCCAAAAGCGGCAGCGCGCGTTTCATCGACAGGACCGCCGACAGCCGATGACAATAAGAAAGAGCAGGACTAAAAAGAGTCCCAGCAGCAAGAGCCGAACGGCAACCGGCTGCGTTGTCGATCGCTGTGGAAGCAAGGCGGCTTGCTCGCCTCCTACCGCCTCCGTCCCAGAGCCTGTTGGGGGCGCTATGTGCATGAGCAGCCCCTCCCTCGGGGCCTCGTCTCCTTGGCTGGGAGCACGAGGCTGCCCGTGAGTGTCCATCGCAGCGAAATCGGGCGGGCTCATTCGCGTGCGCAACTCTGTCAGTGGGGTGTGCTCATAGCGGCCCTCCGCAATATCAGCCGGGGGCGGGGCCGCAAAGATCACACCTGCGTAGTCGCGGGTTGCCTCGTTTCCCGAGAGTCTCCAAGCCCCGTGCACCAAACCAAGCAATGTCCAGTCACCGGCTGGGGATGGCACCATTGCCAACAGCCACTCTTCTCCTGGCATAAAATCTGGTCGCGGCCCCGATTGTGTGCGAAGCTCCCCCAGAGTTCCGCCTGCCTGACGCACGATCACATTCGCCGCTGGCTCACCTTTCCAGGTCTCATTGACTGCGCAGTGTGCTTCCGTCCAGACATGGCCATTCAGTAGCACCGGAATCACGCGCTCGATCTTCACGGTAGCAATCCCCTGTGACAGGGATGCGACCTGCTCTGGAGACAGGTAAACCCCGGTAGCCTGTCCACCAACATTGGCGCGGGCCGTCAGAGTCATCATGAATAGAGCAATCATCCAGACCATGTCCTTCCCCGAATCATGCACACTCTTTATCCTTTCAAGCCGCGCCTATGGCGTGCCT
>DMTJ01000445.1:0-3345 GCA_003477185.1 Lentisphaeria bacterium | reverse complement strand
GCCTATGGCGTGCCTTTGTTCAGCGGCCAAGAAGACTAGGCTACTCGGTTTTCTTTACTCGTCAAGCCAGCAAAAGCTCTTCGCCCCGCCGCGTCAGCTGATTCCCCTGCAACGAATCTTGGACTGACTTCAGCTTTGCTGCGAATCATTCGATTCTGCCAGTAGCTGGGGTCGCACACGACGCAGGTAGCAAGCCAGGATGATGAGTACCCCGAATACCAGGCAGGGGATGGCGAGGTAACGGTCCAGAGGGAGCCGCGGGTTGTCAGACATCTCTAGCTGCCCACCGAGTGTCTCTAGGCGGCCCGGAAAGCTGGCCGTGGCGACCACCTTTCCGTCAGCCGTGATCAGTTGTGAGATTCCCGAACTACAGACGCGCATGATAGGAACGCGATACTCGGCTGCGCGAATCGGCGCGACCTTGCCATGCAGGCGATGCTCGTATTCCCCCCACTCCTTTACATCCATGGTCGGCACGATCAAGGCTTGTGCGCCTTGGCGGATCAATTCATCCGTCACCCGCGTGTAGCTCATGTCGTAGCAGATGCAGATGCCGATCGCGCCCCAGGGCGAGTTCCAAACTTGCTGCGTCTTGGCCGGGAAACCGTCATTGAAGAACTGAATAGGCACGGATTTTCCCTGGCTGTGGACCACCGCTCCCTCTGGTGAAACCACAAAGGCCGTGTTGTTGTAGCCGTCTTCTAGCTTGACCATTCCGCCGACCACCAAGTAGACGCCGTGCTCCCGACACCAATCCAGGATGCTGTCTGGAACCTCGCCTTGCAGGGTGTACTCCGGCAGAACCGCGATATCCACCGCCGGATGCTCCTCATACAGCCGATCCAAGGCTGCGAGAATCGTGGGCTCTTCTTCAAACTCTATTTGTACGCCAGCGACATACGGGTTTGATGCGGCCACGTTGATCGTCCCACAGATCAGAAAGAGCAACGCCCATCTCCCTTTTGCACCGCATGTGCGGGGCAGGGCGAGCAGCACCAGAACTAATGCGGAAAGTCCATACATCCCGATCCAGCCAGCTACGCCTGGGTAGGCATGCCAGCTGTAGGATGGTGCCCCCCAAGAGAAACGCAGATAATACAGCTCTGAACGCGTGTACTCGCAGGCCAGCCACAGGATCGGCAGTGAGAGGTGAAAGGCAGTGCGTGGCAGCGAGACCCGCGCGAGGCAGGCCGCCGCGGCAAACAGCCCCAGCCAAGCGCTGATGATCCCCCAAAGCGCGATTGCACCAGCGCCAAAGATTCCCCAAAAGAACCTAAGGTGGACGGCATACACCAACATCCCGAGGACAAAGCCAGCGCGCAGCGCCACGCGCGGTCGGCTGCACAAGCTAAGCTTTCCCGCGGACCAGAGGTAGATCAGAGACAACGGCGCAAGCCACGGACTGAGATGCGAGATCATGAAGGCTACTGCCCCGACCAAAACGATCAAAGTCACGGCTTTGAGTGAGAGTGAATCGTTGTTCATAACTGCCCTCATGGTTTCCTAAGGTTTCAAATACTATCATAAGGTTTCTTTAAATGTTTATCAAGTCGGTCGATTGATTTTCTGAGATCACGGAACGGGATACTGTCCGTGCATGACCGCAATACCGTTCAAGTCTCTTCACGCAGCCGTCGTGGTCTCGGTGCTGTTTTTGTTTCCGCTTCACGCGCAGAACCAAGCAGCCCCCGCCTCACCGCTGCAATTCCTCGATGCTGAGGCAGATCTGGTTATGTTCAGCACTGATCTGGTCAAGGTGCTGCGCATTTTTCTGGGCACAGATTCCTCTGAGCAGCTAGAGATCTGGACCAAGATAGCCCGGGACCTCGAGGTCTCGGGAATGGGCGTAAGCATCAAGGAAGCAGACGATGGGCTGCAGCATGTCCGGGCAGTCCTGACTGGATGTCGCCTTGATACCACTGGCCGAATCCAGGATTTGGTTCGCTACGCCCCAGAAAACGCCTTGTGCGCGGTGGGCGAAACCTTGGACGGCGAGCAGCTATGGGGCCGATTGCAGCGGCTGAATGAGCATCCATTGCCGTTCCTCAACGCGGACGCCATCAAAAAATGGCAAGCGACCGCTGCCGTGCACGAGTTTGACGTGGAAGCCCTGTTGAAATCCGTCGAGGGCGTTGCGATGTTCGCAACTGTCGATCCGGATGCAGCCAAGAAGTGGGGAAAGCCAGAGCGCTTCGTGAGCGTGCCATCCACCGAATTTCTCCTAGTCGTCGCCTGCACCGATGATCGGTTGTTTCAAGCCTTAGAAGAGCGGGCGCTAAAGTTTGGTGCGCAGTCCGGCCAGATTGAGGACTTCTCGGTCCAATCAATCACCATACCGCTCCCCCTTCCCATTCCGTTTCGCCCGACAATCGCCTATAAGCACGGGGTCCTGTTGATTGGCACCACCCAGGCCATCGTCACCGAGGCTATCTCTGAGCCGGGTGGCCCGCCGGAGTTGGCCAAGGCCATCACTGATGACGGGCTCCTCTTCGCATATCTAGCACAGCAACTGAGCGCTCAGATTGTGAAGCTGCGTGACGCGTACGCACAGTTTGTGGAGAGTCCGGAGCCGACCGACTGGGAGAGCTGGCGAGGGGATGAGCAGTTACTTGTCACCTGTCGTTACACGAGTGGGAATGGGGTGATGAAGACCCGCTTCTCTCGTGGCACCAAGCAGACCGTGATTGGGCTGATCGCCCAACAGATAGGCCGCGCGGCAGAAGCCCGCGAGCGAGCCGCGCAGCAGGCGGCGGCGGATGACTCCGTGATTCGCAGCCTGCGAAAACTCGGAGCTCAGCTTTTTCTCTATGCAATCGAGCACGACGATCGCCTGCCGCTCAGCTTCGAATCCCTGCAGAATGAGGGATATATCGACGACGAAACCATGGTGCGGAGTCCGCAAACCGATCGCCCCTATGCCTTTGTCGGCAGCGGGATCGTGCTACATGACGAGGATGCCCAAGTGCGCGTGATTGCCTATGAGCCACCAAGTGAGAAAAACAAGCGCTTTACCGTCCTGTTTCTGGACGGCCGGGTCGAAGAGACCGAACTTGAGAAGGGTAGCTGGCTGTCAGAACTTGGCTGGGTTTCCCGCTGACTTTTGGCCGATCGTGTTCGTGGGTCAGAACCCGCGGCGCTGCCACCACATGCGGTTTTCCTGCCTCGCTGGCTTCTGCTTGGCCGGCGCTGTTTGCTCCTTGCTCTCCGAAGCCGAAAAGCCTTCCTGCTTTAGTGCAGGTGCTTCTTGCGCGGCACGCTGACTGTCAGCCAATACTGGGGCGGAAGCTGGATCTAATACTGGCGGGTTAACGGTCTCCGCACGTTTTGGTTTCTCGGCAGCGGGCA
>DMTJ01000441.1 GCA_003477185.1 Lentisphaeria bacterium | reverse complement strand
CGTCCAAGTGGTTGGGCTGAACGGTGTTCCGGAGTGTGGCTCGGTCCTGGCTTCCGTGAAGAACGAGAAGCAAGCCAAGAAGCTCTGCCAGGAACGGACCGCAGACCAGCGCGAAGAAAGCCTGCGCAACAACCGTCAGGCAAACTTGGAAGATCTGCTGCGCCAGATTGAAGAGGAAGCTCGGCAGAACCTGAACGTCATCGTCAAGGCTGATGTGCACGGGACCATGGAAGCGGTCTGTCAGGCGCTTGGCAAGCTCGACAGTGAGAAGATCCGGTTGAACATTCTGGATCGCGGTGTCGGTGGCATTACCGAGAACGACGTGCAGTTGGCCAAAGCCAGCGACGCGATCATCATCGGCTTTCACGTGCGTGTAAATGTAGGTGTGAGCAATGTCGCACGTCTTGCTGGCGTCGATATTCGCCTGTACAGCATCATTTACGAGCTGACTCAGCAGCTGCGTGAGTCGCTCGAGGGCATGCTCCAGCCAGAACTCCGCGAGGAAGCGTTGGGTGAAGCCGAGATCCTTCAGATTTTCGACCTCAGCCGTTCCAAGGACAAGATCTGCGGTTGTGCCGTTCGCTCTGGCATCATGCGTGTTGGGTCCAAGGCCCGTGTCCATCGTGGCGAAGACCTGATCTACAACGGCAGCATCGCGTCACTGCGTCATTTCAAGGACGACGTGCGCGAGATTCGGCAGGGCTTCGAGTGCGGTATTCGACTCGACAACTTCAATGACTTCGAAGTAAACGATCGCGTTGAAGTGTACGACTACAAGGAAGTAGCTGCCAAGTTAGACGTCTGATTCTGATGCAGCACGTCTCCGAGGCCGCCATCTTACAAGCTGAGCGCATTATTGCGAGCTATCAGCTGGTTACGGGGCGCGCCTTGGTTGCGGAGTCCGCAGCTCCGGTCGCGCTTTTTGAGTTTCCGGCCGTTGTGGTGGCGCACGGCACCGAGCAGGACCCGTTGTTGAACTATGGGAATCGTGCGGCGCTCGCCTTGTGGGAGTTGACTTGGGACCAACTTGTCGGGACCCCATCTCGCCAGACGGCAGAGCCCGTCCATCGTGACGAGCGCGCCCGCCTACTTGCCCGCGTGACTGAGTTTGGTTTCATTGATGACTATCGTGGCATTCGGATCTCGGCCAGTGGCCGCCGGTTTGAGATCCGCAGTGCGGTCGTGTGGAATGTGATTGACCAGACCGGTGCTCATTGGGGCCAGGCTGCGACCTTTTCCCACTGGGACTATCTTCCGGCGACCTGATTCGGTACTAGCATGAGCGTACTCAATCACGGTTTTGTCCCTGCGGCGGACGCTCTGATTTTTCCGGAAATCTGCATGCTCTGCCATGCCGATCTTTCGGCAGCGTCGGGCCTCTGCAGCTGCTGTGAGGAGCGAATGGAGCCTTTGCCAACGGAACGCTGCGCGGGTTGCGGGGGCAGGCTAGATACCGTCGTCGAGCTATGTCGCGAATGTTTGCCCATGAAGCGACCCTGGGAGCTTGCGGTCAGTTGCTACGGATTCCACGGCGCCGCTCGGGAGGCCGTGCTACGGTTCAAGTATAGCGGAGATACCGCATTGGCCAGCCTGCTCGGAGCAGTAATGGCTGAGAACTGGCAGGCGTATGGCCATGCCAAGGCCGAGGCGGTGACTGCCGTTCCTCTGCATTGGTTCAAGGAGCTGCGCCGAGGTTTCAACCAATCTCAACTGCTGGCTGAGCACGTCGGCTGCCACCTGGATCTACCCGCGCCAAAGCTGCTGCGCAGGACACGCTGGACCCGTAGCCAGGCTGGGCTGAACCTTGCGCGACGTCGCCGCAATCTTCGACGTGCGTTCGCGGCCGGCAACGGGGTGACAGTCCCGGAGCATGTCATTCTCGTAGATGACGTGCTTACGACCGGGTCCACACTAGCGGCCTGTACGCGGGCTTTGCGCAAAGCCGGTGCCTTGCAGGTCTCGGTTTTGTCTGTGGCCCGCGGATAGTGGGGGCCTAAGTGATTTGTCAGGCCAACTTGGGCGGGTCCCTTGCGGCCATTCCGGCGCCGAAACAAGTCGTATCGCCTCAACGATACTCCGGCCTCGCCGCCACCGATTCGGGCTCACTTCAGCATTCGAAATCATCCAAAACTCACCTGCCACAATTGACCTCGCAGGACACTGGATGACTACGACTCAGGCACTCTTAGCCTGCGGAATACTGAGCGTGGGCATGGTCTTGCAGGGAGCGGTCGGCTTTGGCGTCGCCTTGTTCGCTGTTCCGCTTCTTCTGGCGGCCGGAATTCCACTGCCCATCGTTGTGGCACTGTTTCCCTTTTCTTCGCTAGCACAGTGCAGCTGGAACTGCTACCAGATTCGCGAGGATGTACCGTGGCGAGATTCGATCCGCATCACCGGTTGGCGCTTGGTCGGCCTGCCCCTTGGCGGATACCTCCTGCTGGTTCTTTCCGGCGCAGAGAGCCTCTGCAAGCAAGTCATCGGTGTCCTTCTTCTTTTGATTTTGGCAGGCCAGCATTTCGCCTGTGTAAAGCCCAGAGAGTCGATCCCTGATTTCTGGGCAGCGCTAGCCGGTAGCACAAGCGGGTTTCTCGCTGGCGCGTTCGGTATGGGCGGGCCCCCGTTGGTACTGTGGGCCACAGCCCACGAGTGGCCAGCACGGAGAACACGTGGCTTGCTCTACAGCGCCTTTTTACTGTTCACGCCGCCTTGGGTCGCAGCCATGCTCATCATGCAGGGAACTGTGATCATCAAGCCGATGCTGATCAGCATTCTTTTTGCCCCGGCCATCATCGCCGGTGCGCACTTGGGGAGCAAGCTTGGCGACCGGCTAGACCGGGAGCAACTGAGCCGGATCGTCACGATTCTACTCGTGATTATCGGGATCAGCGTCATCGTCGAGCCGTGGCTGCGCGGCAGCTGACAGGCATGACTGAGAGGAATGCCCGGTGTAAGCCTGGCCGGAACGGGGGCATTTTCCTGAAAGCCCCCGCCTGACCATGCTCAGAAGCTGGTGGCTGCGGCCACAGGCGGTTTGACCACGAACCGCAAATTGATACAGTGTCACTCTACTTAAGTTGACGCCGTCTGCGGCATATGGAGAACTCAATGACGAAAACAATCCAATATATTATGGTTGCCGTAGGTATCGCAACACTTGCGACCGGCTGTATGTCGCGCGATGGTGGCGAGTACGAAGGGGGCGCGATCGGCGGGGCAGCTGTGGGTGGTGTCGCTGGCGCTGTGATTGGGAATCAAGTCGATCATCCGGCTACTGGAGCGGTGATTGGCGCAGCAGCTGGTGC
>DMTJ01000077.1 GCA_003477185.1 Lentisphaeria bacterium | reverse complement strand
CGGTCAAGAGCCTGGATGCGCAATCTTACAGGCTTTAACCAGTGGATCCCTGAGCGAAAAGCGGTACCGGAGTTACCTGAAACTTGAGAAGGAGGCGAATGTCACGATCTCTCCGAATGGCAGAAGCGGAGGGAGGACAAGAAAGTCAGGCCGTTCAGCAAAGCCGCGAAGAAGAGGCTGAGGGAAGGGCTCTCCGAACTCAGGACACGAATAAGAACGAGGCAATGTGATGACAGACTATTTTTTGCAAGGGGATTGAGTTTGGGAGTTATCGCATTACTGGCCGTGTGCTCTCCAGTGGGTACTTAGTGGCGCTCCCCTGAGCCAGCCACTGAGATCCTATCCGACAGAGGCTGCGGCAGCCAGCCGGTTCGGTTCGCCGGATTGCGTTCGGGGCTTGCAACAAGCCCAAAAAAGATCAAGGGTTTGGGGATGTGATTCGGGCGAAAGATCCGGAGTTCATGCTGCTTCTGGGCGACAACCATTACGCGGAAAGTACAGATTCCGGAACGATTGAAAAGGGCCTATGACCAGCTGGCCACCATCCCCGAATACGGAACGTTTCGGCAGAAGATCCCCACGTTCGCAACGTGTGACATCTACGACTACGGGGGGCAAGTATCTGGTGCGTCTTCATCCTCACGCGGAGCAATCCGAACAACTCTCGAAAGGGAATCTACGGAACGTGACTGTTCGGCGAAAAAGCCGATCGCATCCACGAAATCCAGTACCCTCCAGTCCGTGACCAAGCGCATCATGGACAGCCCGGAAAAGGTCATTTGCTAGGACGGGCCTAGCTACCCAGCGAATGCGAGTGTCCGCCAATAGTGCGTTATTGCTGACAATGAGCAAGTCTCACCCACTGGCGTGTCCCTCCTCAGTGGGGAACCCAGACATTTGCTTATGCTTACGCAACTCGCGCATGTCGTCCCACGGATTGGCGGTCGCCGTCTCGGGGGCTGCAAAATAGAACTCGTACCCAGCCGACTCTAGAGCCCGGTACTGGGCCATCGTCTGATCAATAAGATTCTGGTAGGCTTCCTGGACGGCTGGATCAGAAGGGTCGTGGGGCATGGCCTCATAGGCGTCCGCAATGCGACTTGCCCGGTCAGGATCTACCCTGACGTATTCAGCCTGCCGTCGAAGTTGGATGCCAATCGATTTAGCGTAGGACTCCGCAACCTCATTTAGTCTTGGGTCCGGGCCTGTTGCTCCTTCTTTAATTGGCGCGCCCGGCAGACGATCCCAGCGTTCCGTTTTTGCCGAGCCAGAGTATCCGCTGTCTCGTCTTCGTATTCCTCTTCTGAGGGAGAAAGATCCCTTGGCTCCTGCGCTTTTGAGTTCCTCTCTGAGGATGTCTCGGTAGGCCCCCCGACGATACCGATCAAGTTGCCGAACTCTGCCACTGCCTCCTCTGGGCTCAAGCGTTGATAGATAACCTTTCCCATTAGGATCTTCTTTCCAATTTTGGTTGCGTGTAATTGTGGTCGCAGGTGAGTTCTCGACTTCGATTTCAAAATCTTGATTTTCCTTCCACTTATTTAAGAGAGCTACAATACGCCAAGCACCTTTCGCGGTCAATGAATTGTCAGCCGTAATCATCCCCGCTTGGCCTGTGGGAAGTTTGTGAACAGAGAAGCCCCTTAGCTCTTTCCCACCATTCTCTTTGGCGAACTCAGCTAGTGACTTAATCTCTGCGGGAGTCAGATCTATCCACACTTTTTGCAAAAGATGGCCCGCTTTGCTTGGCCGCTAACACCGATCTGAACCTGAATGCTTCCGGCCTAGTCGTAGACAACTGCCGGATCTAAATGCCTGCTTGGTCAATGTTCAGTGTACCGTTTGCCGTCACCCCATCATCTCCGGAGGTCAGCAAATTTGCGCCGATCCTAGTATAGTCGCCAGTGGTATAGAGGTCCCACCAGAAACCGTTTTCAAAACCGCTGGTGTCGACGATTTCACCTCGCGACTAGGTGAGGGCCAGGCCGCCGCCACTTTGATTTTGCATGGGCTGGATGAACGGCGCGCCACTTTCAACTCCGGTTGTAGTGCCCCCAAGGGCACGCCACCATAATTCTCACAGTCAAATCTAACTCCGGAGGTCCCGCTCGGCATGAAGTTTGCAACATCGCCGCTAGCCAGCGTAAGGATGGCCTCCCCGGCCGCTCCTGTCGTATCGGTATTCCAGATCGCCACGGTTGGGTCGAGGGGAAACGGCTAACTGCCGCTGGTTAGTCCGAAGCAAGCTGCGGTCCCGTTGCCATCGAAATATTTGTCGGAAGCTATCGCGGTGATGACAGGCAAGGCTGCGAGGATCAGTAGCATCCCATGATGTCTCATTGCAGGTTTCGGAAAAGGGGAAGGAATGGGCACTATTATTTCAACGCTTGGTCTAGGCAGCAACTCCTCGAAAGCGAGGGCTTAATTTGGGTCTTGTGAGGGGCTGCAGGAAGCGCTGGGGAAGCCAAGCGATCGTGCCAGTGGAAATGGCTCCTTGTCCACGTGCCCGTCATCCACGCCGCGCTCGTCTGAAACGGAGATGGCCTGACAAAACTCCCGCTCGGCTGCGACTCCAGACACGCGCAGGAATTTGGCGACTGGAGTCCGTGCACTGAATTCTCAAATTCGGTGTTTGCAGGCTCAGTCTGGCACGGGTGCATGCGCACATCGCGAACTATTTGAGAATCAGCGTGTTGCAGACAAATGAAATTCACCTATCGTAGCGGTTCACTTTTGGATCCGGGCGCTGCGAGTCCCGCAGAATTGCGGCTGATCTCCTCGGATTTTCTCGCTGGACCGTAATGGCAAGGACGTGCAATGGGCCAGGAAAGTTTCTGGAAGAAGAAAAAAGTATTGGTCGCTGGCGGCGCTGGTTTTGTTGGCTCCAAACTAGTCAGGCTATTGCTGAACCAAGGCTCAACGGTTCGCGTGGCGGACAATCTCGAACGCGGCCGCAAGGAAAACCTGAGGGAAGTCTGGGACCAGATTGAGTTCATGCAACTCGACTTGGTATCGTTCGACAGTTGTCTGACTGCGACGGCCGGGATGGATGTCTGTATGAACCTAGTGGCCAAGGCCTGTGGTTTGGAGTACAGCCAGGACCATCACGGCGAGATGTTTACCTTCAATACATTGTTGGGCCTCAACGTCCTAGAAGCCTGCCGACTGAACAACGTCGAGCGGACTTTAGTCGTGAGTTCGTCCTGTGTCTACCCCGATGGCGCGCCTGCTCCCACGACGGAAGAAGCCTACACCGGTACTCCGGAGTTGGTGAACGAGGGCTATGCGCTGGGTAAGATCAATATGG
>DMTJ01000374.1 GCA_003477185.1 Lentisphaeria bacterium | reverse complement strand
GAAGGTGCTGCGCTGGCCACGCATTCTGGCGCCCCATCCGGGGCGCGGATCGGTGGTGGTTGGGGACCGGTGGTTGCACCACCGGCTACGTTCGTTCATCCTTCCGGGATGGCTGGCTGGCTAGGTAGCGAGCGCCGCTTTCAGGCTGCGGTAGTCGGTCTTGCCGGAACCTAGCTGGGGAATCTCGGGTACGGTGACGACGCGGCGGACGCGGGCGAGACTGCCAAAGCCGGCTTCGCGTAGCGCTTCATTGGCAGCGTCTTGATCTTTGTCGAAGATGGTGCCCAAGACTAGCTCGGGACGCTCGCCATCGGCCTCGTAGGCGACGATGGCGAGGGCAGGGCCCTCGGCGTCATCCGCTGGCTGCCAGGCGGCCAGGAGGGCGGCCTCCATCGCGGGCAGGCTGATCATCTCGCCAGCAATCTTGACGAAGCGTTTGAGTCGGCCGGATAGGGTGAGCTGGCCCAGTTCATTGAGGAAGCCGAGGTCCCCAGTGTTGTACCAGGAGGAACCGTCATGTTGGAGGAAGGGATTATTCTCTGGTAGCGCCAGGTAGCCGGCGAAAATACTGGGGCCACGCACCAGGATGAGGCCTTGGCCGCCAGGAGGGACGGGTTCGTGGGTCTCGGGATGGACGATCTGGATCTGGACGTCGCCGAGCGGGGCCCCGACCCCACAACGCGGAAGCTGTGCTTGATTGAGGGTGAGAACGGGGGCGCACTCGGTGATTCCGTAGCCTTCGAGCAGGGCGGCGCCGGGTGCCTGTGTCGCCAGGGCCTGGAAGAGTGAGTCTGGGGTTTTTTCCGCGCCGGTGAGAATGAGTCGCAGCGAGTGGAGTTGGCTAGGCTCAGCAGCGCGGCAGATGCCAGCGACGAATGTGGGGGTGCCACAGATGAGGGTGGCCTGCCAGCGGGCGATGCCGGAGGCGAGGCGCCTGCTTTCGGTGGGGTTGGGATGGTAGCAGACCTTGAGCCCAGACAGGAGGGGAAGCATGGAGGTGACGGTGAAGCCAAACGAATGGAAGGGGGGCAGAAAGCCGTATAGAATGTCGCTGCTGTCGAGGGCTACGTGCTGCATGCAGCCGGTGACATTTGCCAGGATGTTGCGATGGCTCAGTGGTACGCCCTTCGGGACGGACTCTGATCCGCTCGTGAAGAGGATGACGGCAGGCTTGTCGAGGTCTCGTTCGTGTGCGAAGTGCGCAAGAATGTCGCTGTCGGTCTGCTTGGCTTTGCGTAGGGCGCTGAGCTTGCGGCCGAGAGTGAGGACCCCCTTGAGGACTTCGAGAGGCTGGATGAAGGCGGCGAGGTAGTCGAAGTCAATGGCGTCGAGCCGATCCAGGAAGGCTTCTGAGGTGTAGATGACTTTCACACCAGCAATCTCGATCACATGGCGCAGGTTGGTGTCCCCGACGGTCCAGTTGATCAAGACGGGAGTCTTGCCCGCTAGCATGGTAGCCATAATAAGTAGGTTTGTGCCGCAGGCTGCTGGGAGCATGATGCCGATGTTTTGTTCTTCTCGCGTCCGGATGACCTCTGCCAGGAGAATCACTGCGATTCGTGCCTGCGCGTAGCTCACGGCACCTCGGGCAGGGTCGGCCATGGCGACGTATGGCCCCATGCGGGTGGTGGTCCAAAGGAAGTTCTCGACGATGCTCTGGTCCAGGGCAGGAGCGCGTAGCTGCGGCCGGCGGGCTTCCTCCCAACCTTTTTGGGGGGGGAGAGCTCCGTCTTGGCTTCCCTTGAGTAAGTGGGCAGCAGCGGCCATGACATCCGAGACACGCCTGAGATCGGCGTTGTCGACATCGCTGACGTGGAAGGTCTCGTCAATCCAGCTGACAAGGTCGGCGGAGGCTAAGGAGTCTAGGTCAAGATCACGCTCGATAGACTGGCCAGGCTGGACCTCGTCGGGCTCGCGGCCGGAAAGCCGCGCGAGCTCTGCGCAAACCTGGGCGCGGATCGAAGCATCAATCTGCGTGAGGTCGACTTGGTCCTGCTCAGCCTGCTCCTGATAGGGAAAAAGTCGTTCCGTCCAGCAGAGGTAGGAGACTTGGGTCAATGGCTCCGGGCCGGGCTCATTATACCAGTTTTCGAGCCAGCGATTGAGGGCGACGCGCTCCGCCGGCACATCGGCTGGATCGCAGAGTTCGACTGTGACGGTGACTTTGCGCTTTGGGCAGAACAGGAGCAGGTTTGCTAGGGCATACTTGATTCCTCGCAGCAGCATGCTGCCGAGTGGTGGCCTGTTCTGATGGGCAACCCAGGAGAATGAGCTGCCGAGTAGCCCGCGGATGCGCACGCGCAGTATTTTTGCTTGAGGTACTTGGGCGAGGATATCGGCTACGGCGCTGGTAGAGCGCAGGTCTTCTAGCTCGCCCCGCATCAGCCGTCCAGCTGGATATAGGAGGACATTTTCGCCGTCGGCGAGGAGCGTTGCGATGTTCGCAATCGACTTCTCGACGCGAAGGCGTTTATACGGCCCCGCGCCGGAGTCCATGTTGGGCATGGGAATCGCACCAGCTTGCTTCATCAGCCAGTTTACGCCTGGCATTTCGAAGACGTCCTCGATTGGGACTGGATGCGGTGTGAGTTGGCTCCAGAGAAAGCAGGACATGATCACCGGATCCATCTCGGCGGGATGATTTGGTAGGATGAATACGCCTTTTTGGCCGCGAATTTGGTCGAGGCCTTCGAAGGAAATGTCGTAGCGGACACGCAGTGCTCGCCGGATCAGGAATGCTAGCAGCCCCCTCAAATGTGGACTCGAAGGCGGCTTAGGCAGGCGCAGGATTCAATCATCATCGTCGGTACAACCTTTGGGGGGATGGTCAGCGGGAAGCCCGCGGAGGTGGACCGATACAGTACATCGCGAAGGGGCCTCTCACCATCGCAGTTCTGACGGCCAGGAGTAGGATCATGAGCTGAGGAATAATGCTCGAGTGAAAACGGAATGCGTAAAATTTAGGGATTTTTGGTACAAATGAGCTTGAAGATATGGGGTGATCCGAGTACCCTACCCGCCACTTGATTTTGCCGGAGCCAGCATGACCGAACAGAGGGCGGAGCCTGAAGCTGTAACGAAGAAGCGCCGTGGAGGAATTCCTCGTGGCTGTTTGCTGGGCGGTTTGGGCCTATCTGCTGGACTCCTGACCGCGGTGGTAGTCGTGATTGGCCTGGCAGTGACGTGGGCAAAGAAAGCGGCGGATATCAACCGCGCGGCAAAGACGGCGGCCCCGCTGCAGATTGCTCCCTATCGGCCGAGTAAGGAGGAAGTGGCACGGGTGAACCGCAGCGTTGAGCGGACCTTCCAGGCCCTGAAACTTGGCACCGGGGAAGCATTCAGCTACCGCACGGAGGAACTGAACACCTTACTGTCAGCAAACCCGTTGATGAGAGCCGCTGGTGTCAAGTCTCGGGTGGAGATAGATGGCGATCGGATGATTGGTCAACTCAGCATCCCGCGAAATCTGGTGTCCAAGGCATCTGGGGACAGGCCGGATAGTGGCGGAGGCGGCTATTTTAACGCAACCTATGACGTGGAGATAAGCACCTCCGAGGGAGTGCTGACCGTGAAATTCAATGAACTCAGTCTAAACGGCATTGCGATTCCGACTACGCTGCTGCGGCGGCCCGATACCGTGATTGATCGCGTGTCCCAGCATGAACAGGTACAGAAGATTCTGTCACGTGCCAAAACGGTTGAGATTCGCGATGATGTCTTGCATGTTGTCTCGAAAAGTGCGGAGGACAGTAACGCTTCGCTGCGTTTGAAGGTAAGGTAGCAGTTCTGAATCTTATAGGTTGCGAGGGTTTGTTGTCATGGTAAGATTATTCTGTTGGTACGGTGTTGTTGTCGTCGCCACCCTAATCGTGTGGCAAGCTCCGCCGCCAAATGTAAACTCGGGCGATGGCTCCGATGCTCGAAAGCTGTCGTTGCTTTCTGTTGGCGTGACGGCGTTTGATCGAGCCTACCAAGCGCTCAGTAGCAACAAACTGTTGGAGGCAGAAGACCTGTTTAAGCGGTCGGCGAAGGAAGGCCACAGTAAGGCGATGTATGAACTTGCGCTGATGTCCGTGCGTGACAAGGCGGTATCGCCGGAGAGGGGGCGCGACTGGGCGCGAAAGGCCGCGGATGCCGGTCATTTGGATGGGATGTACTTGTACGCTGCGATGGCTCTAAGTGGGCTGGGTGGTGAGCAATCGCCGCGTGAAGCCGTGACGTACTACAAGATAGCCGCGGCCAAAGGGCATGCGCCTTCAATCGCTAACCTGGCCTGGATGTATCACAATGGCTTCGGGATTACGACCGATTTTCAGCAGGGAATCCTGCACGCGCACCAAGCCACAGAAACGCAGAATAACAGCGCACAGTTCTTTATGTCGCTGATCCATGCTACCGGGCATGGCGTGGACAAGGACTTGGGGATGGCCCAGGAGTGGGCCGATGCGGCGGCGGCAAATGGCAACACGGACGCGCAGCTGTTTCGAGCACTGTTGACTATTGGCACTCGCCAGAGTCAGAAGCTGGATCAAGTGGCCTTGGAATGGCTTGAGGCATCCGCTCGCAATGAGAACATGGCAGCTATTGAGACCTTAGCACGCATCCATCTGCATGGCGTTGGCATGGATCAGGACGTCGCCAAGGCGCTTCACTGGTATGAGCAGGCTGCACTGGTTGGCCATCCGCCGGCACTGCTGGCTCTGGGGGAAATCTACGAAATGGGAATCCTAGATCCGCAAAAGAGGCCGGATTATGCGAAGGCGTATGCCTATTACGAGCGGGCGGCGAACCGCGGCTCCGCGGAGGGAATGACATTGCTGGGGAAACTGCAACTCAGCGGGATGGGGGATCTGGATCAGCGCGACTTTCGCGACGCGATGAAGTCGTTCCGCGACGCGGAAAGAGCTGGCAGTGCTTCGGCAGTCACGCAGATCGCAATCATGCATTTGGAGGGGAATGGCGTAAAGAAGGACCCACATCGCGCGATGGAGTGCTTTCAGCGTGCTGCTGAGGGCGGGGACCATGATGCAGAAGTCTACATCGGGCATGCTTACCAGACTGGAGATATGGGGCTTGAGGTGGATTACGAAGCAGCGGCCGAGTGGTATACGAAGGCGGCAGACTCAGGTCACGCAGCGGCGCAGAGCAAGCTGGGCCGCATGTACCAGCAGGGGATTGGCGTGGCCAAGGACATAACGCGCGGTATGGAGCTGGCTAGAGATGCGGCGCGCACGGAGCTGCGGCGCATAAACTTCTTGCCGCCGAGCGAGGAGGCTGGAGACTTGCGTGCGATGTTTGTTGCCAACTATGCCTGGTCACCGCTGGCTTCGAATATCAGAACAAGCGAGTTGACCAACTCGATACCGCGCATCAAAGTTGAGTTCGTAAAGGCTGAGCCCTTTAGCATTGCGCCGACCGTGCCCGAGGTTGTGAATAAGGCTATGGCCGCGGCAGAACTCCACATGGCTGCAGGTGCACCATCGGGTGCAGGGCCTTCGTCCAGGACACAGGAGTCAACTCAGCCCTCGCACGCGACCGGCACCCCCACGCGGGCGGTCGCCGTTTCCCCGGAAAAACTAGGGATTTTGCGACAGTTGAGCAAGGAGCTGGGGCTGGATCTGGAGTCACCGCCTTCACCGGGAGTGCCCACGCAAACAGTGATCGGGCTCCCCGCGACGCGGCCGAAAATTGCCCGTGGAACTGGTTGGGTCACGGAGAACGGTCTGATTGCGACCGCCTTCCATGTGGTCTCCGGGCGCCGCGAGATCATCGCGATGATTCAGGGAAAGGAACGCAACATGGAGTTGGTGTTCTCAGATGCGAAAGAGAATTTAGCACTGCTCAAGCCCACCGGCCGGTTCTCACTGCCCCCTGCATTTTGGATGAGTGGTGCCAGGCTCTCGAAACGAGACCGCTTCTTTGCACTCGGAGTGAGCGGCGAAGGCGAGGAGATCACGCCCGGCTTTATACAGGCTGCGGTTGCGGAGCCGAGGGTGGTCGGTCACACGCAGTTTTGCGGCATGATCGGCGAGTTGCCAAGCTCCTATGACGGCGCGCCAATCGTGGGCGACGACGGCCAGGTGATCGGCATGGTGGTGGGCAAGCACGTCGCCCCGCTTCCACCTGAGGCAACAGGTCCGCTCGCGAGTCGCTATTCGTTCGGGCTGCGCATTGCCCACGTGCAGCTCGCATTTCGCGAGATCGAGATCGACCGCAGAGTGGCCCGAGTCATGTTGTACGCGAACTCGCCTGATCAGATGATGATTCAGCTCCGTGACTCCATTGTCCAGATTGTTGCTGAATAAGCTTACGCTCGTTGTCCTGCTCGTGGTCACGGCGGCGGCAGGAGATCGCCCAGAGTTTTACGGAGTCTATGCGGAGCAGGCGGGCGAGTGGGTCGAACTGACCGAGGACTCCCGGGCCTTGGAGCATATTCCCACCTCCTTTCTTCTTTTTAGCAAGCGGGTGGCCCTAGGGCAGGTCGAGCTAGACCTGCGAAGCCAACGCCAAGCTGGCGCGGCGCCGGTGCTCTGCCGTGCACGGCCGGTTAAAGGCCAGCCGGAAATGATCGAATGGGTCCCGCGTGCGCCGCTCATTCCGGGGCGCTATGCAATCGGGGGGCTGCGCTTTCTGGTCCAGAGCGATCAATACCGGAAGAGGCTGGTCGCGGCAGTGGAACGTGGAGATTCAGACTCGCTGGCGGCATTGTCGGAGTTGACCCACAGCTTCCCGAGCGAAGACAGTCGCACTATGCAGAAATCACTGCGCGATATTATGGAGCGCGAGTTGCAGGGGCAGTTGGCCGCCAGAAGCTGGGAGGAGGCGGAAGAAACCGGCAAGTTGATCGCTGCCCTCACGGGCGACAGGCGGGTGATGCATTTGGTGCCGCTGACCATCGCCAAGGAAGAGGCCGCCAATCAAAATTGGAAGGAAGCGCATCGCTATGCCTCGGCCGCGCTGGCGCTTTCGCCCTTGTCGCACCCGGCGCGTGAGCTCTGCAATGAGGCGCTCTTCACGATCCACGCCCAAAGCGCATACCGCTCTGCCATGAAAGAAGACTGGGAGACTGCGCGCATGGCGGCCGATCAAGCCCTGCAACTGGCGCCAGCAGACGCCGTACTCTTGGAGCTGCGAGACCGCGCAGCGTACTGGGAGGCCCTGTTGCAGGCGCAGGCTGCGATTGATGCGAAGGACTGGGATGCTGCCGGAACTGTGCTCATTGAGGCAGCCAAGGAACCACCTGAGGGGGATGACGAAGCGGAGGTCCGTCTTGCGCGGATGCTTGCCAGGCTTTGCGGAGTTCGCAGCTACTACGGTGCATGGTTCAAGCCAGTCGGGCACTACCGGAGCGCCCCCAATAAGGCGACGCTTTCGTTCGAGGAGAGCCTGTTGGTTGCGAGCACTGAGCAGGCGCGCTGGGTGTACGCCTCTGACGAAGAAGAGCCTACCGAAAAACGGTGTGCTCCGGAGCCCGCACCGGTACCACCAGGCTCGTTGCAGCACGTGGACTTTCGCTTTTTGGAGATGAGTGCTGATAGCAAGATTGCTGCGGTGATCGCAGATCGGACGCTGCAGACCTATGACGCGGAATCAGGCGACGAACTCGCGCGGGTTCCTCTGAACGGCCTGGTGCGGCGCATGTGGTTTGCCGGGAATACAGCGGTCGCGGTTGAAGCCGTGGAACATACGGATGTGCTACGCATCTATTCTGCCCAGGATGGCGAGCTGATCAAGGAACTGCGGGGTCCGTGGTCGATGGTGCGAACTTCGCAGGACGGCCGGCAGATCGTGGTATATCATCGCGGAGAGCTCGTGATTCACGCCGTGGAAGGGGATGTGCTGGGCAAGGTCGCCAGTGGCGAGATCGAGGATGTTGCGTTTCACCCGGATGGTGGTATCGCAACACTGGCGAACCGTGAGATTACGCTGTGGAGCGTTCCAGGCCGTTTGCGGACTCCGCAAACCCAGGCACCGAGTCCAGTGGCTGATGGGCCGGTACATGAACAAAAAAATTAAGGATCAAAGATATGGCTGCTGATCGTCCAAAAAAAACATTCGTAAGAGCACTGCTGAAACTTGCTGTTGCTGCGGTCGTGCTGTTGATCGTTATCGCTGTAGCGGGTCATTTTTATGTCAACCGGGGCGCATTTATTCGCACGCACGTGCTGCCGGTCGCGGCTGACGCACTTGGGCAGCCAATCGAAGCGGAGTCAATCGAGTTCACCGCGTTATCTCACATTGGCTTTGCTGGCCTGAAGGTGGGCGACTCGCTGTTGACTGCCAAGAAGATTGACCTTCGTTACAACGCGGTAGCGTTTGTCACCCAACAGCAGGTTGAGGTGACGCGCTTGCACATTATTGGCGTGGACTTGGTGTACGACCTCGCTGCTGCGAAAAAAAAGAGCGATCCAGCGCCGGCTGCGGAGTTCACAACCGTTTCTGCTGGTGGGATCCCGGCGATCCTGATCGAGGACGTGATGATCAGTGAGGTGAATGCAACGGTCATTGATGGCCCGATGAAGATTATGGTAAGAGACCTCTCCATTGAGTCTGCGCAGATCGCGACCGGGAGTGATTTTGAGGTCGTGGTACGGGCAGGATTTGAGTTTACCGATGGCACGACAACGGTCCGCGGCGAGCTAGAGCAGACCGAAAAGGGCAGGGTAAGCGATTCTTTGGAGGAGATTGTGCTCGATCTGGCCCTGACGATTCGCGACTTGGTGATCGAGGCGCCAGGGGTGGAACCGCCCAAGTACACACTAACGTTGACCAGCGGCGCAAGCTTGACGGGGCTGTCTGCCGTCACTGTGGATTCGCTGGCGCTGACAGTGCAGGCAGCGGACGCGATGCCGCTGGTGAAGGTCGAGTTGAAGAAGCCGCTAAGTCTGGATCTGAATGCACCAGGGATACCCGATGCACACCTCAGCGCAGCGCTATTTGGCTTTGATATCGCGCTTGCCAAGTCGTTTCTTCCGAATGACGAGACGTTTTCGATCGCAGCGGGGATGCTCAATGCGCATGTCGAATTGAAGGGGAAGGAAGCTGTGAACGCGGGGATCCGCTTCGAGAAGGGCATCCTCAAAGCACAGGGCGAGGTATTCAGCAATGTCGGGCTCGATGTGGACGTTCGCGCGGAGATCCCAGACTGGTCGGCTGCGGGGCTGCCGCTGACGGCAGTGGTTAAGCAGGGGGGCTGCACCTTGCGTGTGGGCAAGGGAGAGGTGCTGACCGCGAATGTAGCGGGCCGTATCGATCTCGAGGACCCCGCGCAATCTACACTGACGTTGCAAGCTGCGACCAAGCCTAAGTTTGCCAAGATTGCCGGCGGGATTGCTGGGCAGGATCTTGGCGAGCCAATGGTGACTGTGGATGCTAAAGTGGGGGAGAAAGCGGTGCTGGCGCTTAGCGTTAAAGGCTTGAATGTCAGCAGCATTGTGAGTGGGCAAGTGAAGGAATTGCTGGATATCCAGGTGAAGGCTGAGGGCAGTCTAGGTGAGGAAACCATCACTGTCTCGTCTTACGTGGTCGCCTGTGCGCTTGGCAAAGACATCAGTGCCACGGTTCAGGGGACGGACGTTGTTGCTTCACTCCAAGGGTTCAAGCTGCAGGAAGCACTAGAGCCGGCGTACAGGGTGAATGTGCAGAGTTTGGCTGCTTTGCGCGGCGTGCTGCCGGAAGGGCTTGATGTCGACGCCATGATTGGCGTAGAGGGGATCGCTCGTGTGGAGGACTTGGAGAAGCTAAGTGTCTCAACTTCCGGGAAGCTGGCGGTGAGCGGCGTCAAGGCGAACTTTCCCCAGGGGCAGGTGAAAGGGAAGCCTGCGCTTAC
>DMTJ01000550.1 GCA_003477185.1 Lentisphaeria bacterium | reverse complement strand
CTCATAATCACCGCATGGTTCTCGGGGGACTTGGTACCCCAACCACGGCTATCCGCACCGACGGCACATTTGAAAACGCAGACGGAACTCCCTCCCCGGCCTGGCTTGGCCTGACAATTGGCGACGAAACTAGGCGCTTGGTACACACCGATGTCTCTGAGCAGGCAGTGCCTGACCTCGAATCGCGCCTGCTCTTTCCGCAGCTTCGTCTTATCTCAGGCGACGCTATCGGGATTCATGTGGAAGTCGCGATCACCACGCCCATTGTCCCCCATCACGAGCCTCTCTCATCGCTTCCGGGCTTTCTGATTCACTGGCATGTTCACAACCGCCGTGCCGAAGACATATCCGTGATTTGTCGGCTCAACTGGCCCCAAGCAGCGGACGCGGTACCCGAGACCATCGAAGGTCCCGGCTGGCTTGGAATCCAGGCCGGCGCGCATCATCTAGCCGCCGTCTACGGCCAGGGCGCTCCAGTCGTATTTGAAGGCGCCTCAGCCCCTGGCGTCGGCACCCTGCTAGATCTCTCCGCAGGCGAGCAGGCAGAAGCCGTCATGCTCGTTGCCACGCCAGCCAGCACTGGCGACGAATTTTGGACCGGCGTCTGGGAGACGCCCAACGACATCCTAACCGCCTTGCTGGAAGGCGAGCCGGACATCATGGCAGCCGCAGAGTCTCTCCATGGTCTATTCATCATGTCAGATGTTCCCCTTGCAGAGGCAGGCGATGCGCTAAATCCAACCAGCGCCCTTGTCGAGCGCAGCCGCCTGGACCGCAACGCCACGTTTATTGAGCCCACTCACGCCGATGATGGCCAAACCGCCGCCGCCGCTGGAGCATCGCAAATCTTATTCCCCGGTCTTTTCCTACGGGATTTTCAGCGCCGTGAAACGGAAGCCAGCGCCCCGTCCTCACTGCGTATTGCCCTGCGAAGTCAGATCGCCAGCGACCCGCCACCTGCAGTAACCTCCCCGCAAGACTACGCCCTCCCCGGCAGCCACCTAGCGGCCCTCATGGCTTCCTATGGCTTCGGCTACTGGCCAGCCACAGAGACCATCAGCCTCTCGATTCCTATTGGGACCGTTCCGATCCTGCATCCACACTTCTGGGGCACAGCCACCAAACTCGACGACGGCCGGATGATGATTCTCATCCGCCATCTCTTCCTGGCTTCGGCCACCCATCAGGTTCCACGGCTCTGGGTTTCCAAGCTGCGCGTCAAGGGCAGAGAAAAGCCACTCCCACTTCCACGACAGGCCATCTCAGAAGGCACCATTATTACATGGACGACCACGGGGCTCGAGCCCCGGCCCTCAGACGGTACCGTCTCCTAAATTTGAGTTTTCACCAGCCAGCCGCCGGAGGCAGGCGATGCCAACGTATAGCCAATGGCCAAGGCGTGAGTGGGTGCGCCACAGTCTTTATTTGGCAATTGGATATTGCCTGACGGCGGTCTCGCAGGCTCGGCTCCGTGTTGGCTGGTGGAAATTGTCAGAGCGCGTCGCGAAAGCGCATCGCGGTCCGTATCACCTTGGAATTTGGGTACTCGGCGATGAGCTGGTTCAGCTTCACCCGTGCCAGCTCCGGATTCCCCATCTTGTGCACCGCCACTGCCCACTTCAGTAGCATCACGTCCAGAAAGCTCGCGTCTACAAAATCCTGAAAAACCAGTTCCATTAAGTCCACAGCGCGCTGATAATCCTCAGTTTCGATGTAAAACTGCACAACCTTCTCCAGCGATTGCCCTGCGAATGCAGACTCCGGATAGGTATTTGCGCAGGCCTTGTACGCCAGCACGCTATTTTGCGGTAAGACACGCGTTTCCACATTCTTCTGCTTCGCGTACGCGATCTTCTCAAAACTCTGCGCTAGGCAAAACTGAGCTTCTGCCTTCAGCTCGGACTGCGTCAGCCGCAACACCGCGCTGAACACACCGCTGGCTTCCGGCCAATCCGCCTCGTAGTCAGACGCCAACTTCGCCTTGCCGATCTGGAGTAATGCTCGATCCGCGATTCTGGACTCAGGATACATACGCAGCAGCGTATTACAGGTGTCCACCGCCCCGCGCAGATCATCCTGCACCAACAGCAGATCCCACTTCGTGTGAAACGCATCCTCCAGAGTCGCCTGCGGCAGATTGCCATTGATCGCCAGCCGAATCACCTCCGCGATCCGGTCTAGGCCCTCGACCGCCTTCTCATCCGCCTTCTGCTGCAAGCCCACCTCTTTAAAAATCTGCCCCAGCCTCAAGTGGATCTGACTCTCGATCAAGTGCTTCTCTGCCTTTAATTCCACGTCCTTGACCACCCACTGTGTGATCTCCACATCCTGCTGAGATTCATCCAGAACCATGACCGCAGCCAAAATCGGCACTGGTGCCTCCGCCATCGGCCGCAATTCATCCTCATAGACCGCGACAATTCGGTCGCCTATTTGAGCGTGCAACACACCATCGTCCACCTTGACTTGGCCATCGCCCTGGCGGGCTGGAACAGGTCGCAACTGGGCGGTGAAGGTTCCGCTGTGCGAATCGGTTTCCGTAAGCGTGATCGTCACGCTGTCTCGCGGCTCGTAAAGTGCGCTGACCGAGGTCAAATCCAGCCCAATCAGATCGTCATCCTCCGGTTCCACCTCGAACTCACTACGGACCGTCACCGTCAGCGTGTCGCGCTGTTCAGTCTGGTTGCCATCAAAATCCTTCAACCGCACAAACAGCTCATGATTCAACCGCGCCGACTGCACATAATCACGAAAGGCACCGTCCGTAAAGCCGATACTTGCCGTCGATGCCAGCCGTAGCGTGGTCAGCAATTTCTGGCTACTCTCACCATCCGCCGTCGTCTCATCCACGTACACGACCTTAATCGCCTCGCGCCCCAGAAACTGCAACACGTGGTCCCCGGAAATGGGCGCCCCCGGCACAACCTCAAGCGATCCCAAATACGCCGTTCCCGCAGATCCCAGCGCGTGCAACGCCAGCTGCTCGCGGTCCCCTGACTCCGCCTCCACTTGCACCTGTACCGATGCACCTTCTTGGTGCAATACCGTGACCAGATCCCGGTCGGATACCTTCACCCAGATCCGGCGGCCAGCCTCCCCGATCGTCTGCTCCACGTTCGTCGGCACCGATACCCCGACCATCTGCAACGCGTCGTACGCGCGCGCCCAGCGTTTCATCTTGAAATGACACAACCCCACGTAGTAGAACGCCTCGTTCGCCCACACACTCCAGGGAAAATCGTTGGTCACCTTCCGCAACGCGATAAACGCCTTGTCGTAGTCGTTCATCTCGTAGTAGCAGATTCCGGTCCGGTACATGCCTTCCGCTTGCACCACCTCATCCTCCGCCCTTTTCAGCCACATCAACTCATCCAGCGCATCCGGAAACTGCCGCTGCTTGAAGAAGTATTCGCCCAGCGCCAACCGCGCCTGAAATCGCACCTCGGACGTAGGAAACAACCGCGGCACATCCTGCAACAGCTTGACACCGGGATCAGTATTTCCTGCCTCTAGATACGCCTGAGCGCGCTGAATCATCTGGTGTGCCCGGTAGGCCTCATTCGCTCCGGTCTGCGCCTGAACCGCGGTCACCAACGCGAACCAGACCAGCGCACTGAGAAACTTACTCATCGAGACCTCCTCCCGTTGCTACCCCATGCTTCTCCAGGAACTGATGTGCCTGCGAGGACTGCTTGCTCTTCGGATAAATTTTGAGGATCCGGCGAGCCCCCGCCACCGCTTTTTCCTTCAGCTTCTTCTTCTCGTAATACTCCACCCGCTTCCAGGCAGCCGCTGGTCCCTGCTTGGGAAACACCGCCTCAATCTCGCGCAGTATGGCACAGGCCTCGTCAAGCTTCTTCCAGCGCCAGTAGCAATCCTGAATATCCCACAGCGTTCGCGGCGGATCATCGATCTCATAATACAGCGAAATCGCCTGCGCGTACTCCTGCAGATGGAGTCTGTACGCCGCTGCCCGCGCCTCCCTAGCTTTCGGGGAGAACTCCCCATCGTTTGTCGCTTCCACCTGTTTTAGCAGCTCGACTGCTTCTGTCCAACGTCCCTGACTCCCCAGCATCTGGTGAAGGATAAACTTGCGTCGCGGCACATGCTCGACCTTCCCCACATACTCTACCGCTCGGTTTCCATCCCCGATCTCGCCGTAGCCTGCTGCCACCCACAGATAGCGATCATCCCGCACACTCGTGGTATCCTCCGCAGCAATAGACTTCGCCGCCGCGCCGAGCACCCGCAGCGAGTACTCGTGATCGCCAAACTTCCGCTGGATCGTCGTCCACAGCGCCTGATACCGCGCCCACGCATGTTTGGGCTCGCTCGCGATGTAGGCTAATACGCGATTCAACGCTCCGTCCGTCTCGTCATCTTTCTTGATGTAGTAAATCGCCAGCGCGATCACCCGCGTATGATAGGCCCAAGACTCGCCATTCGCCGCCAGATCCTTCTCCAACGACGCAGTTGCCTCGTCGATCGC
>DMTJ01000037.1 GCA_003477185.1 Lentisphaeria bacterium | reverse complement strand
CCGCGCCACCCCGCGTACGCAATCCAGTCTGCTCGAAGCGATGGAAGAGCGTCAGGCGACGGTCGACGGTACACAATACGGCTTGCCTCTACCCTTCCTCGTGATCGCCACCCAGAACCCCATCGAGCTCGAAGGAACCTATCCCCTGCCCTTTGCCCAGATGGATCGATTCGTCGTCCGCCTGTCCCTCGGTTACATGAGCGCAGAGGACGAGAAGCATATGCTGTTGCAGCGCCTGACCAAGACGCCGATCGATGATCTCAAACCGGTTATCAACTGCGACGAACTCGTGATCATGCAAGAGGCTGTTCAGGCCGTTCATGTCTCCGATCAGATCGCCCAGTACGTCGTAGATGTGGTCCGCGCCACCCGGGCGACCGACATCCTGGAATACGGTGCCAGCCCCCGAGGGACGCTGGATCTGCTTCGCTTCGCCCAAGCCCTGGCGCTGATGGCTAGCCGCGATCATGTGCTACCGGATGACATTCAGGCCGCGGGCCCCGTCGTCCTAGCCCATCGCGTGATCGTCCGCCGCGGCACCCGTCACGCCGCCTTATCGGCGACCGAGGTCTTGGCAGAGTTGGTGGAATCCGTCCCCGTACCGGTCTGAGCTGCTAGCAGCCATGAAACGCGTCACAATGACCAAGATGGGCTGGTGCTGGGTCGCCGGCGGCATCGTCCTCTATGCTGCGTCACAGCAGGCCCAGTCAGGTCTGCTGTTCCTAGTCATCGGCATTCTCTTCGCCTGCTACGTGATCAACTTCGTCGAGGGACGCCACAGCCTGGGCCTTACCCTTACCCCGCCAGAAACAATCACTGCAGCCGAGGGAGAGCGAGTGATCGGGACCTGGACGATCGCCAATCCGGGGAAAGCACCAGCAGGCTGCCTCTCTGTTGAAGGCCCTTGGGGTCCCTTCTTCACCGTCGGCACCCTAGCGCCCGATGGCGAAGCCCATGTCACCCCGCACGTCATCTTTGAGCGACGCGGCATCTACCCGTTCTCCGAGTTGGAACTCGCGTCGGCCTACCCCTTCGGCTTCATCAGCTGGCGCCAGCGGTTGGCCTGCGCCGGGGAAGTCATTGTCCACCCAGGGAGCTATCCCTGCTCCCCGCCACAGGCAGCCGGCTTTGAGCCCATGCTCGGAGGCAACTTTGCCGGCCAGCACAAGGCCCGAACCGGAGAGAACTTCCACGGGGTGCGGCCCATGCTGCCCGAGGATCCAGTCAAGATGATTCACTGGCCCAGCACGAGCAAGGGCTTGGGTATGATGGTCCGAGAATTCGACGAACAACTCTCAGGCCGTGTCGGTCTGGTGATGGGCTGCGAGACAGAAATCCCCGAGCATCTGGATTGGGCTGCGCGCGCTGCGGCTTCGCTCATGCTTGCCTGCCAGGACAGCGGGTTTCAGCTCGAGTATATCGAGCTGCAAAACCCCGACCCGATCTCGGTCCCACCGTTCACCGATGGAAATGCCTTCCTCGGACCACTCGCCAGGCTCAAGCCCGAGCCAGGCACCACCACCGCCGACCACATCGAGGCCGCCGTGCGCAAATTGCCGCAACGTGCCGGACTCGTCTTCGTCCTGCCAACCATCGACGGAGCGGCGCTTGCCGCCCTCGACCGCCTAGTGACCTGCGAAAATCGCAAAGTCTCTCTCTATCTGCCCGAAGGCATCGAAATCACTGGGACCCGAGCCCCCATCCACCGCTTCCGGGAGCGGGAGCTGCTGTCATAATGGCCCATTTCACACATCCCACGAGCATCCTGCTGCTCATCTCCGCCTACTGCCAGGCGCACGTCTGGGATACCCGGCTGGCCATTCCCCTCTACCTCGGCCTGAGCATTGCCTGCTTGGTACGGCAGCGGAAAGGCGCGCCCGTGAACACGCTGCAACAGACGGTGGCGCTGATTTTTGCCTTTGCCCTGTTTGGCCTATTCAGCAATGCCGAGCTTCGCACCGTGCACAGCTCCATCTTTCTGGGCAGTAATGTCCTTTATATCTACCAGCTAATGCACACGCTGTCAGCCCAGAATCTGCGTACGCGCCAATGGTGCGTATTCTCCTCGCTCATTCTGATCGGCATGGGCACCCAAGTGGTGGTGAACGTCTCTGCGATCCCGGTGCTGCTGCTCACCCTGATCCTGTTGCCGAAAGCGCTGGCTGAGCTCGAGAACGAGCGGCTGAATGCCGCGAAAGCCTATCTCGCCCCCACCTACCGGCTCGGCGGCCTGGGGATTCTGATTATCATCCTGCTTTCCGGGGTCTTCTGGATCTTCTTTCCGCGATTTGGTGCCGTGCATAGCAGCATGATCTCCTCGGTCGGGGGCGGGCCGCTTCACGACGAGATCGACAGCAGCGAAAGCGTAGACGGGCCTGGTTCCGAGGCCATGATTTTTCGGATAGAAGGCGAGAATATCGGCTATCTGAAAACCAAGGCTTTTGATGAATTCGACGGAACGGTCTGGCGCCGTTCCCGCTGGAACCAAGTCAAGCTGCGCAACTGGGACTTGCCCCAACCGGAAGGCGCGATTAAGCGGCAGGTCATTGTAAACAATCGCAGAGCATTGGGCATTGACCTACCGACGGACGGCTACGTGCACGTGGTTTGGGGTAGCACCCTGCAGCAGGGCGTGCTGACAGGCGACGGCGCAGTA
>DMTJ01000527.1 GCA_003477185.1 Lentisphaeria bacterium | reverse complement strand
CGAGCATCATCTGCGGTTCGAACCGCGCTTGCAGGAGGGCCGTTGGCTCGCGGCCCGCGGCGTGCGCGCGATGATAGATCTGAGCGATGGCCTGGGGGCGGACCTGCCACGGCTTTGCCAAGCATCCGGTGTCAGTGCCCAGATTACTTCAGCCACGCTTCCACTACGCGCCGGTGCCACCCACCAGACTGCCGTGACAGACGGCGAAGACTACGAACTACTGTTCACGATTTCGGTCGACGGCTGGGAAGAACTGCGGCATGCCTGGCCATTTCCCTGTTCCCTTTCCAAAATCGGCATCATCGAGGCAGGCCCCCCCGCCGTACGGGGCATTGGGGACTCGCCCGGATTTCAGCATTTCACGTCCCCATACGAGCCGGTTTCCTATCCGTAGGTCTGCTGCAGATGCTTCACGGCCAGTCCAGCGCGAATGTCCGCGATCCGTACGCCCTCTTGGCGAGGCGTGAACAGTAGCCGGCGACCAGCCTTGCCAGGGAGCAGGGTGATCGAGTTATCGTCAAAGATCCCGGAGATTCCGGCGACTTCCGCCATCACAAAGAACGCGGGCTGATCCGTCGTCAAGTCCACGACGAAGGCGCCGTCCTTTGTCCGCGCGACTTTGGTGCCCACCCTCGCCGCAGCCAATTCACAGGCCTTGAAGCGGGTAAAAAAATGCGTATTCTCGTGCAGGTGCTTCTGGCCGGTCTCGTCAGTCAGGCAAAGGGTCAATTGCATAAAGCAGGCGCTCGGCTCCTCCACAAACGAACCAACTCTGAGCTCCGCGAGCTTCTTCGTGCCCCTGGTTTTTACCCGCCCGGTATAGGTTTTCCGCCGCAGTTTATTGCCAGCAAAATCATAGACCGTAGCCACCATTTCGGCCTGCGCGCGCCCGGCCAATTCACTGACAGCCCACAACGCAAGCTCACCCGCCGCGCTCTGAAAGGCGCAGCCCAGCACTGGCTGATAAAAGCGCCGCGCGTGATAATGCAGTTGCTTCCAGGCACCGTTGTACTCCAGGCTTGACCATGAAGCGACCGGCCAGTTGTCATTCAGTTGCCAATACAAGGTCCCCATGCAGACCGGCTGCAGGTGCCGCCAGAATTCGACGCCGGTCTTGATGGCCAGCGCCTGCTGAACCTGCGACAAATACAAGAAGTTCTCAAACCCATTCGGCATCCGAAAATAACGCGTGAACATCTCCAGAATCTTCTGGTTTCCCGCCCGATTTTTCTGGTGATGCTCCATCACCGGGGAGGTTGCGTTGAAATCCTTGGCTTCGGCAAACGTCTTGACCGTCTCGAGGCTCGAGAAGCTCTGAAACCCGAACTCAGAGCAAAAGCGCGGGACCACGTCGTAATAGGCCTCAATATCCTTGCCCGAGTGCCACACTTCCCAAAAGTGCATATCGCCGTTCTCGGCATCATGCCACGCATCCCCGATAAACGGATTGCTGCCACTGCACGGTGACGAGGGCCAGAACGTGCGGTCATCTCCGGCCAGCGCCAGTCCTTCCTCCTTTGCCGCCAGCAGCCGCTCGAATCCGGCCACATAGGCATCCCGGTTGTCCTTGGCCTCCTGGTACCAGCCCAGCGCGCCGACTACCTCGTTATCGCCACACCACAAGGCAATGGAGGCATGGTCACGCAGGCGCTTCACCTGATACTCCACCTCACGCGTGACCTCCTCCCGAAAGGCCGGATAAGCGGGATAGAGTGAACAGGCGAACATAAAATCGTGCCAAATCAGAAGGCCAAGCTGATCGCACACCTCATAGAACTCGTCCCGCTCATAGTGTCCGCCTCCCCAGACGCGCACCATGTTCATATTTGCCAGCTTTGCGTCCCCCAGCAGCCTTTTATAGCGAGCGCGAGAGTAGCGTTGCGGTAGCGCATCCAGCGGGATCCAATTGGCCCCCTTGCAGAAAATCGGCAGCCCGTTGACCTCAACCACCAGTGGTATTCCGGTGTCATCGGGCTCGCTGCGTACGACCAGTTCTCGCAGTCCCAGCCACTTTTTCCGGGACTCGTCTGGTGTGCGTACGGTCAACGCGTAGAGCGGTTGCTTGCCATAGCCAGCGGGCCACCACAACCGTGGCTTCTCCACAGTGAACACCGCGCGCGCCTCTGTTGTGCCTGCGACCAAAGCAACTGGGATGGTCTGACAGGTGCCGTCGAACTCCACCGTCAGCTCGGTCTCGCCGGCAGTTGCAGCCACAAGCTCCGCAGTCACCTCTACCCGGCAACGTCCCTTACTGTGCCGCTGGCGCGTATAGACATGCTCAATGCGAGCCGCGTTGTAGCCCACCAGGCTCAGGTCCCCATAGACGCCCGAAACCACCAGAGAAATTCCCCAGTCCCAGCCGCCATGACAATGCGTCTTGCGGACAAAATTCAGCCCAGCAATCGTGCAGTTCCCACTTCCTGGTACCGGGAGGGGACTCAGCGCCATGCGCTTCTTCGCTTCCTTCATAAACGGGGTTACGGCAATTGAGATGCGATTCAGCCCTGGCTGCAACGCCTGTTTCACCTCAAACCGGTGCCCGATAAACTGCGATACGGTTTGCCCCACCTTCTTGCCATTGATCCGAATCACCGCGCAGGTATCCACCTCGGCCGCTTTCAGGTATACCTGCTCGTGGGTCAGGAGCTCTTCGCCTACCACAAACTCTCGCTCCCAAACCCAGGTCTCTTCGCAAATCCACTGCACATCCAGCTCATTGCGACCAAAATACGGGTCCTCAATG
>DMTJ01000251.1 GCA_003477185.1 Lentisphaeria bacterium | reverse complement strand
ACTCGGGACGCGCCCGAAGAGCTGTGCGATACGCACAGTGCAGTAGCCGCCGCCGATCAGAACCAGTACGATCACCACCCCGAAAGCCGTACGCTCCCATTCCTTAATCACGCTCGCCATCACGTTCCCGGCCTCCACCGTGGCTTAGTAATCAAGACACCATCTCCCAGCTCCACAAGCTTATCCTGACTGCGCAGCAACAGAAACAGGCTACAGACCACAGTCACCTTAACCGTGTCATCCTGCGCGCGCCGACCGATCTTTTCGATCTCGATCTGCTGCAGGGGTAAGAAGGTGGTCGGGCCCGACAAGTCGTGCAGAAACCGCGTCAAGTCAGTCACAGTCCCCATCATGGTCATGCGGACTGGAAACTCCTCCACATAGGCATCAGCGTCGGCTTTGGTGGCATAGCTACGCACCTCCAATGCTTCGATATTGGCCGGAGGCAGTTGCTGCTCGCGTTGCCAGGCCTGCTGGTCCTCCACCGACGCATCCTCAGGCGGAGGCGGAGCCACTAGGGCTTCATCCGCCAGTTTGAGATCATGCTTACGAGCCAGAAGTGCCAAGCTCCGAACCGTCCAGATGTGGCACAGCAGATGATAGTCCTTTTCCGCCCCGCTGTTTTCGGACAGCTTCAGCACTCGTCCATACAAGTGCACGTCGTGCTTCGCAAGCTCGTCTGTGGTCTGCACGTAATATTCTTGATAGTCGAAACGCTGGATGCTGTTGCAGAAGTTCTCCACCGTATCATAGCGGTCAATCTCCCGCGCCAACGGCCTCTGCACCTGCTGGTAGACCGCACTAAACTTCTTATAAATCTTTTTCTTATCCTTCGCCAACACCGCATCCAGCTGGCGCAACTTCTGCGGATCCAGGGGAAAGCCACTGCGGCGCAGGTTCTCGCTCTGCTGCTTCTGGTTCGCAGCCGTGACCTTTACCGACTTCTGCATCGGAAACACCACCAACAAGTAGACCGCCATAACCAGCACCGAGGCGATCGCGCCGGCCACAATCGTACGAATATGCGTCTGCGGGATCATTGGCTTTTGAACTCCAGATCCTTCAACGGCAGGCGTAAGGCGAACGGCCGCGCGATGTAGCGGGTTAGCCAGTAGGCGCTCACTCGATAGTCCTTGGTCGAGCGATCGCTCGTCACCACATCCGCGCCGGTAAAAATCGAGCCAGGCTCGCTGTTCAGCTTCTCGCGCAGCGACCGAATATGCTCGAGCGGGCTAATCTTCTGTTTGGGAATAAAGCCCGAGCAGTACAAGGCATCCCAAGGTGCCACATCCTCGCACAGAATTGTCCGTTTCTCCGACTTCCGTACCAGCATCGCATGGGCACCCAGCCCACGCGGGCGCCTGACCTCCTCCTCCCGCTCTTCTGGATCGCCATGATAGCTCTCTGGGTCTGCCAGCAACACCAGCCAGTCCTCCTCCTGCTGAAAATCTGTCAGCACATCGATCGCCTTGATCACCACCCGATTACGATTCCCACGCGCGACAAATGGCTTCAGCATGGTCTCCGCATTCGCCAGCTCAGCGCGCTGCTTCTCTAGCCCGGGAATCAAGCTGCCGCACTCATCAAGCGTACGGCCCTTGCGATCCAGACTCTGTTGTTCTTTGCGCACATTGAAGTACTCCACAGCCACAATCGCGGCCAGCAGCATGGGAATCAGAAACATGGCTGCAGCCAGAAACACATGACGTCGGCGGCGCAAAGTCTGCCAGCACACGTTTTGTGGCGTCAACGGCATTGGGACCGTGCTCACCCCGAGGCCCTGCATCCCGAGCCCAAACGCCACCAGGTAGTCATCCTGTTCTGCGTCTTGCGAACTTCGCAAAAGCTCTACCGGGCAATTCAATTCTGCCGCCAGATAGTCGTCGAATCCCTGCAGTCTGGCCCCACCTCCGCACAGATAGACGTGGTCAAAGGTTGGCCGCACCGCCGCCTCGCCATCAAACTTCCAAGACTCAAGGGCAGCGAACAGCTCGCTCACGAACTCGCTACAACAGCCAATCAACTGCGGGGGCGTCAGCTTGTCGGCCGGTTTCAGCCCCTGTGCGCGCTTCAGTCTCTCGGCTTCGTCCTCGCGGATCCCCATCGCGTGAGCCATTGCGTCCGTAAACAGCTCCGCGCCATACGGCACTGATCCGGCGTAGGAAAAATGACCGGCATCAAAGATCAGGAACGTCGTACTCGATGCGCCCAGGTCTAAGACCAAGGTCACCCCATGCTGCCCCGACTGCTTCGGGTGTAACTGCCGAAACGCCGCGGCCAACGCTGCCCCAGACGGTGCTAAATTGCACAACTGCACCGGAAGTTCAGACACCAAATCGGCCCGTTCCTGCGCTGCTGTTTCCGGGCAAATCGCCAGCAACACCGGCTGCTTCCCTTTTCCACCTGCCTTGTCCAAGGGGTGAAACGCATGCAGAAAACTCTCATCTGACAAGCCGGAAAACTGTTGCACCTCGTAGGCAGCCATCTCAGCCAAGCGCTTACCGTCCGCTGGCGGGAACTCCGCCACGCGCATGTTGACAAAGGTCTGCGGAATCGCCGCCGTGGTCTCCAACACCTGCGGGCACTCCTGGCGCAGCCAGTCCGTCAGCACCTCGGCCAGCTCAAAACCGTCGATTCCCTCATCTCGCTGGTCCAGCCGGGCAGTATGCACCAGCCGCGCTCCGGATCGATGCCGCTCCACGATCGCTAGTTTGGTGCTAGCGGCACCAATATCCAGCCCGATTACCTGCTGTCTGGCCATCAGTCGGCTCCCTTATTGCACCGGCAATTCGTGCGCAGTCGGGCTCCAGATCCAATAGCCCACACCGGGGTGCAGACCTTCGCTCACAGGCTGGTACATAAACTCATCCCAGGCATAAACCCGCGATCCTTCCGGCACAGAGATCTGCGCCCGGCGATCCGTCGTTGGCAGCGCAATCAGATTCCAGCCAGCGGACAAACCGACAGTCGGGTATCCAGCTCGCGTGCCACGGAGCCGCAGCATGGTCGCAGCCGTGCTGTTCACCCAGTAAGCACGCCCAGCCCGCAATCGATCCGCCTGCGATTGCTCGCCGTGCTCATAGGTCCAAACAGGCCCAGTCACCGTGGCCCCAAGCACGCCTAGTGTCGAATCCAGCAAATTCAGTGGCACACCCACTAGGTTCCACCCGGGGACCAGCGCCACATCCACGGTTTCGATCGCGTGCTCGTAGCGCACGAGATAGCTCGCCGCGACCGGCGCAGTGCCGTAGGCTGCAGCGTCCAAGGCATAGCCCAAGCTCACGCCGTGCGCATCCCGCGGTTCAAGGTACAACGCCCCTGGCGGAACCGTCAACGGGTCCCAGCTTAGCCCACCCGGCCCTGGCACCAGCGTCCAGGTTGCGGAATCCGCAAACGCCAACATTCCTGCCCCAAGGCCGCTCGTTGCCATCCCGATGGTGTAGTGCGTGTTGCCGGTGACAAACTTCATTCTCCAGTCTGGCGTAATCGTATAGTTCCGAGTCTGCGTAAGGCCGTTGTAGCTGTAATCCACCGCGTAAACGCCCGGCTGACGCCAATCCACGTACCCATTCACGGAGACCAGCCGGTCGGCAGTCACGCCAGCCAGCAGATTCGTCACCGGCGAATTCACCGGCAGGGTCACCGCCGTAGGCGTAAGCCGAAGGCCAGGCACCGTGGGCGCGACAACGTGCACAACTTGCGGGCTTGGGATCCCAATATTGCCGATCGCTTGCAGCCCGGCAGGAGCTCCCAGGCCGAGGTGCCAGTTTCCAAGCCCCAGTCCCACGCTCACCGTCCCAGGCGTCGCCGGAGCCTGGAACTCAACCGTGGCAAATGTCGCAGGTGCAGCCGTACCGACGCCATGCGCCAGCGTCACCCCACCGAGCCCGGAGATGCCCCAAGGCGTGACCTGCCCATGCGTAGCCAGCTGCGCGAACTCCGCAGAAACCGCGGTCGTCGGGTGAAACCCGATTGGCGTCGCGTTCGCCACATGCAAATCTAGAGCGCCGCCGCGCACGCCGTAAGCACCGCTTGCATCTCGCATCAGAATGTTTACCGAGAACACTTCGTTCGGAGCCACCTGATGCGGCGCCAGCAGTGCCAGCTCAATTCCCGCAGGATACGGATGCGCCAGGTAGCGGGCCCCACCCTGCTCGACCAGGCTTACCAGAACCGTCAGATCACGGAAGTCGATGATCCCATCTTGGACCAGGTCATACAACAGATTGTTTGTACCAAACGCCAACAGCAACGCGTTTACATCTTCCTCGTCCGCAGCACCACTGCTATCGAAGTCACCTGCCAACGAGTCGATCTCGACCGACAGACTAACCACACCGCTATTCGAGAAGGCCTCGCCATCGCCCACTCGGTAAGTGAATGAATCCTCGCCGAAAAATGTCACCGCTGGCACATAGGTAAAGGCGCCACCGGCATTCAGTGTCAGACTGCCGTTCTCTGGGCCCGTTAGCGGATCCACAGTCAGCGGCTGGCCTTCCCCGTCGAAATCATTCAGCAGCACGCCATCCTGCACGCGCACCTCCAGCACGTGGCCAAAGGCAATGCTGTACTGATCCGCCTCGGCGATCGGCCGGTCATTTGTCGGTTGCACGCGAATCGTGCGCGTGATCGCCACGGAACCACCCGCGCCGTCTACGACTGTGTGTGCCAGCTCGACATCTCCAGAAAAGTCAGACTGCGGGGTAAAGGTCACACTGCTGCCCGATAGCCCAGACAACGTCCCCGAGCTTGGCGCGGTGATCTCACCCACGAACAACACATCACCGTCCGCATCACTCACATCTTCCAGCAGATCAATCACCACCGCCGTATCCTCGGCCGTGAACACCGGCACATTCCGGTCCAGTACCGGGTCATCGTTGACCGGCTGAATCTCAATCGTAATGGTGCCGCTCGCAGTCGCAGAGCCATTGTCCAGCACAAACACAAAGCTGTCGCTGCCATTTTCATCGCCGTCAGGGACATAGCTGAAGGTACGATCGACCAGCGTCACTGTGCCGCGCGACGGGGCTGCGATAATACTTGCGGAGACCGCAGCGGTCGTGAGTTCGGCACTCACAGACTCATCCTCAGCCACAGTGTAGGTTGCGGAGTTCGCAACCGGCGCGACCACCGGCTCCGCGGTTACGGTGATCGTGACCAAGCCGATCGCGCTGGAAATGCCGCCACTTACTTGGTAGGTAAAACTGTCGCTACCGACCACGTCAGACTGGTAGGAGAAGGAGCCTTCGGCACTGACTGTGACCGTGCCGTTAGCAGCCGGAACCAACAGCGAGGTAGTTTGCGTGTTACTGTCGACATCCGAGTCATTGCTCAACACGCCGGGGGCCGAGACGGTCAGCACGCTCCCAACCTGCACGCTGTAGACGTCTGGGTTGGCAACAGGCGCATCGTCGACCGGGGTGATCGAGATCTCCATCGTCACCGTCAGACTGCCGCCCTGGCCATCCACCACCAGATATCTGAACGAATCGGGTCCAGAAACATTCGCAGCTGGCGTGTAGAGATAGGTGCCAGTTCCAGCCGCTGTGAGCCCGCCGAGCGCTGGCGTGCTGATGAACTGCACCACGCGCACCGGATCGTTATCGACATCACTGATCGGGCCCACCAGATCCAGCGTGATCGGGGTATCCTCTTCGGTCACAGCCGCGAGCGTTACCGGAGTCGTCGGATCGTCATTAGCCCCGTGAACCAGAACCGTCACCGTAGCCGTGGTTGCCAATACGCCGTCGGAGGCTGCGTAGGTGAAGCTATCTGCGCCGGTCGCATCTGGATCCGGAACATAGGTAAAACTGCCGTCGGGCAACAGCGTGATCTGCCCAGCCCCGGGGCCGCTTATGCCGCTGGCGGTCAAGGTATCCAAATCAGGGTCGCTGTCGTTGGTTAACACATTTCCTGAGATCGCAACGTCCTCTTGGGTCACGAAGACATCATCAGCCGCCTTGGGGGCATCGTTTTGGGGGATCACCGTGAGTGAGATTTCAGCGGTTGTCGAGCCACCGTTGCCATCAATGATCTGATATACGAACGAGTCGTCAGCCGTGCTGTCGGCGTTTGGAGAATAGGTTGCCTGTGTCCCAGCTAGAGTCAATGAGCCCGTGGCGGGGAAGGTTTGGATCGCACCAAGAATCGGCGTGTCGCCGTCTGGATCGGTGGCACCGGCGAGCAGCTCGATGGTAAGCGACCCGTCCTCATTCACGTTGAACTGCCGGGAGGCGATCTCCGGCGCATCATTCACCGGGGCGATCTCGATCGTCAGGTTCGAGGAACTCGAGCGCCCCGTGGCATCCGTGACCCGCACCAAAGCAACTGCCGATCCATTCGCATCCGCAGTAGGCGTAAAGGTAAAGGAGCCATCGGCCGCCAGGGTTAGCACGCCGAGAGCAGGCTGCGTGAGCAGCTCGAGTGTGGTCGTGTCGCCATCAGCGTCTACCGCGGTGAGCACACCGCTCAGCGTGACGTCCTCATCCGTGGCAATTGCGGAGTCCGCAAGCTCCGGCGCGTCGGGCTGGGCCGTCACTTCAACCGTCAAGACACCAGAGTCAGTCAGCCCGTCACGGTCATGAACGGTGTAGGTCAGCAGGCTCGTCCCCGTAAAGTCGGCGACCGGCTCAAACGTAATCTGCCCTTCCTGAATCCAAGCAGAAGCGCCATTCGGATCTGAGATATCGACCAGCGTCAGGACGTCACCAATATCGACATCCAGGTCGTTAGCCAACACGTCTATTTGCGTCTGCTGATCTTCTGGAACCACCACGAAGTCAGCCGCCGCAACCGGTGCATCGGGTGCACCTTCGACAATCACCATGACCGCTGCAGAGGCCACGGCTCCAGCAGGATCGGAAACGGTGAAGACAAACGAATCAGTCCCGGCGAAGTCCGCATTTGGCGTGTACAGAATCTTGGCACCGTCAAAGGCCACAATCCCGTTCTCGGGCGTGCTCTGGTCGACCAGTTGCAGCTCGTCCCCATCCGGATCTTCGGCATTCTCAAACGGATCGATCTCAAACTGCTGGGCGTCTTCGGGCACCACGACAAAGATCGGAAACGCGTCCGGCGCATCATTCAGCGCCACGATCGTCAGCGTCACCGTGGCCGTCGCCAGATCGGTGCCATCGCTCACGGTGTAGGTGAAGGCGTCATTTCCGGTCGCGTCGCGATTCGGTCGATACTGCAGCGTCTGGCTGTCCCGACGCACCACCGAGCCCTGTGTAGGCTGGGAGAAGGCGCGAATTGTCAGCGAATCGCCATCGCTATCGCTGTCGTTGGCCATCACGGTCAAGTCGAGCGTCGTGTCCTCGTCCACAAACGCGAAATCATCGACCACTGTCGGCGCGTGATTATCCTGAGTCACCGTAATTGTGATCACAAGGTCACTGCTCAAGCCACCGGGATCCGTAGCGCGCACCGTCACCGTGGTCACATGGTCGCCAGTCGCAAGGCTCGTGGCTGGCGAGATGCGCAGCAGTTGCCGCGGATTCCCGTCGATCAGGATGCCGCTCAGCACATCCGGATTGGTGTTCCCCACAATCTCAAAATCCAGCTGGTCATCGGCAGATTCTAGATCGCTGACCAGACTGAACAGGTCCAGCGTCGTCGAGCCGGCGTCCGCATTAACGGCCCAGCTTGCTGCCGTGCCCTCGGGCGCGTCGTTCACCGGGCTGACACTTAACACCAGAATCGCAGACGTGCTGCCTGCCTCGCTATCGGTCACCCGCACCACAATCTCAGCGCTGCCGAATGCATTCTCCACGGTCTCAAAAGCCAGCAAGTCAGGCTCGCCCGTAATCTCCGGTCCTGTCGCGAAAAGATCGCCGTTGGCGACGCTCACCACCGTGAACGCCAAATCCTCATCCTCGTCCTCTAGATCTGCTGCCAGCGAGTAAAGCGACAGAGACTGGGCCCCGGCATCCTCGACCATAGCAAGGCTCGGTAATGTCAACAGCGGCAAATCGTTTTCATGCGTCACCGCAACAGTGAAATTCGTGTCCGCATGCAGCCCTTGCGCATCGGTCGCCCGCAGCGTAATCACCGACGTCCCACTTGAGCCCGGCTTGTAATTAAGGATCAGGGAGCTTGCCGCGATCTGAATCCCAGTGCGCGCCGTCACCCAGTCCACAAAGCTCGCTGCACGCGTATAGCCGCTGTAGTTGATGCAGCCGGGTGTGACAAAGCTGATCACTCCAGCCACCAGTTCACGCCCAGCCCCATCAGAGACCAACAGCGGACCTCCGCTATCGCCGGGACACGGCGAAGTCGTACTGTCTGCGAAGCCAGCAGCGAGCATCGTGTCCGTAAATGGGCCGAGCCCGCTGGCAGCCGCAGTCTGGATCGCTACGATCGGCAACACAGCCTGTTGCTGAATCGCTGACGCCTCGGTGCCGTCCGGGTCTGTAATCCCCCAGCCCACCACTGTGGCGCTCACGCCCGGTGCGAACCGGGCGGCCTCCGCCTCGACGGTCATGCGAATCGTAGGCTGGTTCGAGGCGCGGGTCAGACGAATCAGCGCGACATCGTTCTCTAGCGTATCATCCTT
>DMTJ01000317.1 GCA_003477185.1 Lentisphaeria bacterium | reverse complement strand
GTCGATCATCCGGTGGCCCAAGCCGCTCTGACTATTCTGCGTGACCGCGCGACCGGCCCAGCAGACTTTCGCGAGAATTCCGTACGGCTGGCATCACTGCTTACTGCCGAGGCGTTGCGAGAGGTGGCGACACGACCACGAAAGATTCAGACGCCGCTGTCGGCGGCCGTCGGGCGAACTCTGGCGCACCCGGTTTGCTTGGTTCCCGTGTTGCGGGCAGGCCTGGCGTTGCTTGAGACAGCGCGTGAGCTGGTGCCCAACGCGGCTGTTGGCTTTATCGGTTTGGAGCGTGACGAGGAGTCAGCCGTGGCGCGTGCTTACTACCAGAAGCTGCCTGCCAATTTGGCAGATTGCCATGTGATGCTTTTGGATCCGATGCTCGCTACGGGAGGCTCGATGTGCGACTCGTTGACCGCGCTGCGCGAGGCTGGTGCCAAGACGGTAACCGTTGTTTGTGTCGTTGCGGCCCCAGAAGGTATCGCGCGACTTCGCGGTATCGCGCCGGAAGTCCGAATCATCACAGCGGCAATCGATGAGCGACTGGATGAGAATGCCTACATCGTGCCGGGCTTGGGGGATTATGGGGACCGCTATTTCGGAACCTGATTTCTGACGAGTCATCAGAGGAGTGTGTGCGCACAAATAGGTTTACAAACCGCCTGCGCGTATTACCATTCGGGAGTCGTCGTGCCGCCGCAACCACCTCCTGCTTTGGAATTCCCACCGCTCATGATTCGCGCTCTTTTTGTATTGTCACTGTCTTATTGTGTCTACGCGAATGAAATTCGCGTAGACAAAGCGGCTGCGGATGCCACAGGTAACCCAACCATTAGCATTAAATCGTCCGGAAATGCCGATGTGGACAGGGCGGTGTCCGACGCGATTCTTTACGCGGACTGGTTCACGCCGGGGGCTGGCGGATCGACTTACGCGCTGGCCGTCGAGTACAGCGCAACTGGGCAGCATGATCTGGTGTTTCGTCTGTCTGGCGGCGGCAAGCAATTGTTTGCGTTTCGCAAGAATGCCGCCACGGAGGTGGCGCTTAAGCATGTGGTCCACGCCGCGGTTGACGAGTTGATCACTCGTACCTTTCCTGATGCGAAGGCGGGCCCTTGCCATGCTAAGCTGGCCTACGTAAAGGAACGAGCAGGCGTGAAGGAAATCTGGCTGGCGGACTTCGATGGCGCAGGCCCGAGGCAGCTGACCTACAATCAGCATTTAAGCGTCGAGCCGGAATGGGGGCCGCAGGGCCAGTTCCTTACCTACACAAGCTACTCACTAATCGCCAATCAGGTTCGCCTCGTGGATACGAGTACCATGCAGCAGCGGACGCTCTCGAGTGAGCGCGGGCTGAACTCTAACGCATCGCTTTCCAACAGCGGAAAGTACGCTGCGCTTTGCTTGAGTCTGAATGGGGAAGTAGATATCTATGCCCGCGGGGTAGTGCAGGACGGCAAGAAGAGGCTTACCCAAAATTCAAAAATTGTGGACACATCGCCGTGCTGGTCTCCTGACGACCGCCTGATTTGCTTCGTCTCGGATCGCTCCGGGATGCGTCCCACATTGTATGTGATGTCAGCGAATGGTGGCCCCGCAGAGAAGATCATGGTGGACACCAACGAGGCTGTCTCACCGGACTGGTGCCCACTTACCAACCGCATTTGCTTCGCGCAGCGCCGAGGGCGGAGTTATCGCATTGGCTTCGTAGACATGAACCTTCCCCGTAAGCAGCGCGTCGTCGAATACGCGCACGATGATGTCGGCGGTGACTGGGAGGAGCCCACTTGGGCAGCGGACGGGCGGCACATCGTCTGTGCCCGGACCGTGGGCGGCCGGACTGCACTTTTCATGCTGGACACGAAATTCCGCACTGTCCGAGCACTAAAGAACTTTGAAGGCAATGACTCATTGCCAGCACTCAGTCCCTGAATCACCGATAATGGAGGCATACCATGCCAGAAATTGACGACCTCGCAGAATCGACCGAAGAGCGTATGATGGGCGCGCTGGATGCGTTTGAGCAGGCCCTAGCCGGATTTCGTACCGGGAAGGCATCTCCCGCGCTGGTAGAAGGCATCATGGTCGAATACTACGGCGCCCAGACACGCTTGCGTGAACTGGCGAACATCAGCACACCCGAGCCGCGGATGCTCGTCGTCCAGCCTTTCGATCCGACCTCAATCGGCAGCATCGAGAAGGCGATCATCGCGGCTAACATTGGGATCAGCCCAGTCAGTGATGGGCGCGTCGTGCGCTTGCCCGTACCAGAGCTGAGTGAAGAACGGCGGCGTGATTTGGCCAAGCAGGTCAGCAAGCGTGCTGAGGAGGCTCGCGTGCAGATTCGCGGCATTCGGCGAGAATCGAACGATTTCGCCAAAAAGGCAGAGAAGGCTTCGGATATCACCCAGGATGACCTCAAGGAGCTACAGGAAGAAGTACAAGAGCTGACGAACAACTACACGAAGCAGGCCGATGATCGTGCGGCGGCCAAAGAGAAAGAGCTGCTGGAAGTCT
>DMTJ01000556.1 GCA_003477185.1 Lentisphaeria bacterium | reverse complement strand
ACGTTGTCACCCACGTTGTCCGCGATTGTCGCAGGATTTCGCGGGTCATCCTCTGGAATTCCGGCTTCGACCTTACCAACCAAGTCCGCCCCGACATCTGCGGCCTTGGTGAAAATTCCACCACCGACACGAGCAAACAGCGCAATGGTAGAGGCTCCGATTGCAAAGCCCAGCATGGTATTGGTAATCTCCTGCAACCTGAGTTGCGGATCCATCCCAGCGCTGACTGGATAAACGAATTGGTCCAGAACAACGAACCAGCCGCAGATGTTGAGCAGGCCAAAGCCCACCACCACCAACCCCATCACAGCACCAGAACGAAACGCCACCTGCAAGCCTGCATTCAGACTATGGCGAGCGCCTTCGGCCGTGCGGTTCGAAGCCAAGGTCGCGGTATTCATGCCCAAGTATCCGCAGAAAGCGGAGAAGATTCCACCCATCAGAAAAGACACCGGCATCCAGGTACTTTGCAGGCCCATCATGGACATCACGGTAAAGATGATGGTCATCACCACGAGGACTATAGCCACGATCTTGTACTGGCTCGACAAATATGCCTGAGCACCCGCGCGAACATGGCCCGCGATCTCCTTCATGCGATCGGTCCCGCCATCTGCCGCAACCATCTTTTTGAAGAAAACGTAAGAGAAGATGAGTGCAAGAACTGCTCCAAACGGAGCGATTAAGAACAGATCCTTAATTCGGTCACTGCTACCGACACCGCTTTCGTCACCAGCAAAGGCACCAAATGTGCTGAGCATAAAAAAGAGAGAGATGAATTGTCCTGAGATAGGCTTCATGACTTGGGTCTCATTGGGGTTGGGTTGTAGGTTTCGTGCTACGCGCAGAATATATCGATTAAACCGCTTTTATCGCGCTAGAGATAACAATTCTGCTGCTTTTTTGAGCGCCTCGGGCAATTTACTCGAATCTCGGCCACCAGCCTGGGCATTTTCGGCACCGCCGCCGCCGCCGCCCCCAGCGACTTTCGCGACTTCTCGCGCGATCTTTCCGGCGTTCAGCCCCTGCTCCACCCAGTCCTTGCTGACCGAGACCACAAACGAGCAGGCATCGCCATCGGCCGCACCGAGGACGATGACCCCGCTGGTGAGCTTCTGCACCAGGCCTTCGAGCAGATCGCGCGGTGACGCCCCCTGAGCACTTACATCGACCGCCAACAACGGAACCCCGTTGATCGTCTCTGTCTGGTCGAGAAAGGAGCCGGTGAGAGCTGCGGCGATCTGCCGCTGCGCCGTCTTCAACTCCTTCTCCAGGCGCTTCTGATTGTCGAGCAGGCTCTGAATGCGTGTTTCCAGCGTCTTGACGGGGGTTGCAAGCTGGGCACTGATGCCATCCAGACTCGCGAACGCGCGTTGAATCTCGGCGATGGCTCCAGCCCCTGAGACGGCTTCAACACGGCGGGTCCCGGCAGCGATCGCCGCTTCACTGCGCAATACGAATGGGCCGAGGTCGCCGGTGGTCTGCGTATGCGTGCCACCACACAACTCCATCGAATAGCCGTTCAACGCGCCATCCTGGCCGCCAATCTGCACAACCCGCACCAGATCCTGGTACTTGTCTCCGAAGAACTGATTAATCTCTGGGTGCTTTGCGATCTCGTCGCGCTCTCGCTCGAACCAGAACACAGCTTCGTTCTCGAGAATGCGCTCATTGACCAAGCGCTCGATATCACGCAGCTCTTCCGTGGTCAGCCCGCGATGAAAGTTGAAGTCGAACCGCAAGTAGGCATCGCCCACGAACGATCCACGCTGTGAGGAATCCTTTCCGATCACCTCGCGCAGCGCCCAATGCAACAGATGGGTCGCGGTGTGGTGCCTCTGGATTGCCATGCGACGCAACGGTTCCACCTGCGCAGTCACGGTATCACCGATCTGCAGGCCGCTGCCTGGTTTGACCAGATGCAGGATCGATTCGCCCTGCTTTGTCGTCGCGCCAACCTTAAGTGCGGACTCCGCAACCAACTGGCCTTTGTCACCTACCTGGCCACCCATTTCAGGATAGAACGGAGTGTGATCCAAGACGATGCTATCGTGCTTATCGCCCGCAATGACCGCGCGAACTGTGGCGGTGTCATCCAGCAAGTCGTAGCCATTGAAGGTGGACTCCGGCAGCTCCTCGCCGTCGGCAACTTCCACGATTGCCAGGCCGCGTGCGTCCTTGCCGCGCTTCTTCTGCGCCGCCATGGCTGCGTCGAAACCAGCGCGGTCCACAGCCAAGCCCAGCTCTTCAGCCATCAGTTCGGTCAGGTCATAAGGAAAGCCATAGGTGTCATACAACTCGAAGGCATCTGCACCGGGGATCTCGGTCTGGGACTTGCCCTGGATACGATCGCAGACTTTCTGAAACAACGCCAGACCACGATTGAGCGTCCGCCCGAAACTCTCCTCTTCGGAGGTCAACAGCGCCTTCACCCGGTCCTGATTCTGCACCATCTCGGGAAAGGTAGCGCCCAAGTCGCCGACGACCACATCGACCAGCTCGCTAAGGAACGGCTTGTCGATCCCAAGGGTGCGGGCATAACGAGCCGCCCGTCGCACGATGCGCCGCAGCACATAGCCACGGCCATCTCGATGCGGGTAGATCCCATCGGCAACCGCCGCCGTCAGACAGCGCGCGTGATCGGCAATCACCCGAAATGCCACGTCACGTTGCTGCTGCTCGGACATGGTATCGGTGGGCAAGGTGGCCGCGTAGCTCAGCCCGGTCAGCTCGGTGAGCTTGCTGAACAGGTTCTGAAACAGGTCCGTATCGTAATTCGAAACGGTCTTGGAAAAGTCGGTAAACCCCTCGGTCCGTTGCATCGCAGCAGCCACGCGTTCCAGCCCCATGCCGGTATCCACGTGAGTGCTGGGCAGGGCTTCAAAGCGCCCGTCTACTGTCGCATTGTTCTGGATGAACACCAGATTCCAGATCTCAATACAACGGTGGTCATCGGCATTCACCAGCTTGCCGTTAGTATCCCCGTTCGGCGTCAGGTCGATATGCACTTCGGAGCACGGGCCGCACGGGCCCGTGTCGCCCATCATCCAGAAATTGTCTGTCTTGCCGAAGCCAAGTACGTGCACCGCTGGATCGAGGCCATTGGCCTCGCAAATCTCAGTCCAAAACGCCCGTGCCTCGTGATCCGCTGTCCCGGGATCGCCATCACCGGGTTCATAGACGCTAAAATACAGCCGTTCCTTCGGCATCCCCCAGCGCTCAACCAGCAGTTCCCAAGCCCAGGCGATCGCCTCCTTCTTGAAGTAGTCGCCGAACGACCAGTTGCCCAGCATCTCGAAAAAGGTGTGATGATACGTGTCCTTGCCGACGTCGTCCAAGTCATTATGCTTGCCCCCGGCTCGGATACACTTCTGCGTATTTGTAGCGCGCCCTGGTGAAAATGGCGGTGCCTCGCGGCCTAGGAAAAAGGGGACAAACTGATTCATGCCAGCATTGGTAAAACTAGGCAACGTCGGGTCGTCCGGCTCTAGCGATGACGACGGCACAAAGGTATGCTCTTTTTCAATAAAGAAATCAATAAACGATTGACGTATTTCAGTACCGGTCATGGGTATCGTTCCTGTCACAGCGAATAAATTCGTGAAACGAAATACTATGGCGGAATGCGCGTTCAAACCAACCTGAGAGCGAGCTTGGCAGATTCCCGCAGAATCAGTTTGCACCACGCATGATCTCATTCAGATTCTGGGTTCGGCTTTTCTCGAATCCTCCGGACCCGCTATGAACGAACGCATCGCCGCCCTGCGCAGCCAGATCCTGAAAGCCAAGCAAGCCTACTATTACGGCGACAACGCGCTCATGACCGACGCGGCCTACGATGCACTCGAAGAAGAGCTCGCTGCCCTTAGTCCCAATGACGACGTGCTCGCCATCGTCGGTGCACCCTGTCCGCCAGACAGCCTGCTGGCCAAGGCCGAGCATCGCATCCACATGGGCAGCCAGAGTAAAGTCAACAGCGTTGCGGAGTTCGCAACTTGGTTTGAGAAGAGCGTCCCGGCAGAGGGCGAGATCCTCGCCGCGCTCAAAGCCGACGGCGCAAGTGCGGCCGCATACTACCGAGACGGCCGCCTCGAGCAGGCCATTTCTCGAGGCGACGGCGTCATTGGCGAGGATATCACCGCCAACGCCGTGAAGTTCAAGGGCCTCCCAGCCTACGTGTCCTGTCCCGTTCACGGGCCGTTTACCGGGGCCGCGCGGTTTGAGGTGGTCCTGACCGTTGCAGATTGGCAACGCATCGAGCCTACCATGTCCAAAAACCCGCGCAACCTCGGCTCCGGCATAATGGGCCGCAAGGATGGCAGTCAGTCCGAGTTTCTCACCGCCTTCGTCTTTGACCTCAGCGAAGAGCGCGACGGAGCCGACTTCGACTTCGGCACTGAATTTGCGAAGATTGACCGAATTGCCGCCCTCGGTTTCGACGTGATGCCGCATCGACGCTGCGACACGCTGGATCAAGCCTCGGCCTACTTCACAGAGATCGACACCTCCCGCAGCACCCTGCCCTTCTGGATCGACGGCGTGGTCATGAAGATCAACGATCTCGCCCACCAAACGGCCTTGGGCATGGTCAACCAGCGCCCGAAAGGGCAGATCGCCTGGAAGTTTGAATCGGTCGGTGCCGAGACGGTGCTGCGCTCCTTCAGCATCAGCGGTGGACACACCGGTGCGCTGGTCCCTAACGCACAATTCGAGCCAGTCGAGATTGGCGGCACCACAGTTTCGAACGCGCTGTTGGCCAACTGGGAAGAAATCGCCAGGTTGGACGTAGCCGTTGGTGACACTGTCTACGTGATTAAGGCCAACGACATCATCCCCAAAATCATCGAGGTCCGTGACCGCCCGCTGTTGCGGGAGCCCATTCCAGAGCCCACCAGCTGCCCGTTTTGCGAAACGCCCACCCACCGGCGCGTCAACACGAAAGGCGATGAGGGCGCGGTCACTATCTGCCCAAGTCCAGACTGCCCAGTCAAAGCCACGGGCAAGATCAAGCGTTGGGTCAAGAGCCTGGATATTCTGGGCATCGGCGGGAGCGTACTGGAGTCGCTTGTTGATCAACTGGGCGTCGAAAACGCTGCCGGTCTGTACACGCTGCGCGACCGCCGCGACACGCTCGCGGCCATGCAGATCAATACCGAGAGGGGTATTCGGCTCGGCGAAAGCCGCGCCGACAGCATCATCGAAGCCATCGAAGCAAAGCGCGACTTGACCCTCGTGGACTTTCTAGGCTCGCTCGGGCTCGAGAAGCTGGGCAAGGTCCGCGCCGCCAAGATGATCGCCGGGGCTGCGCCGCACCTGCATACGTTGAGTGCCTGGCGCGAAGGCTTGCTGCGCAATCCGTTGGTTGCGGAGTCCGCAGGTGCGCCCAAACTGGGCGATGTCATTCAGGACGCGATCGACGGGGCAGCCGAGTTGATCGATGGCCTGCTGGCCAACGGCGTGACCGTTGCGGATATCGCAGAAGACGCTGAAGTTTCAGAGTCCGCGGCCACCGCCAATGGCACGGTCTGCATCACGGGCAAGCTGCCTAGCGGCAAGAAGAAGAATGACTACAAAGAGCTGCTGCAAGCCGCAGGCTTTGAGCTAGTGGACAAGGTAACCAAGGAGCTCACCTATCTCGTCCTGGCCGATCCAAGCTCGAGCAGCAGCAAAGCACAGAAGGCACGCAAGCTGGGTGTATCGCTCTTGTCGGAGGAGCAGCTCGAAGCGCTGTTGTGAGTCAGGTGCTTGCCCAATCATTCTTTCAGCGCGGCGCCTTGGAGCTGGCACCCGCGTTATTGGGCAAGACACTGATCGCTATTCTGGGCTGGCTCGTGGTTCAATGTTCCACGCTTCGCCTCCATCCCGTTCCCCACGGGACACTGGCTCTCTTTTTTATCCTCTGTCGGGTCACCCTCGACATCAACGGCAGAGCGTTTTACGACTAATATGGCTTCATCTGACTCCCGACTGCGCATACGCCATCGTAACCGATGGCCTTAGCGAATAATGGCGAAGTGCCAACCTCCACACACAGCCGGGCCGCCTCGAGTAAGCAAAACAAGCATTTCTCCCCCCACCCGTCTCCTCTACCTACAACCGTTACGAACAGAATACTGGGCTTTGGACTTCGAGGGTTCCTCGCCCCAGCCATTGGCCTACCAGAGATTCGCACCTAGTTCGAGTGATGGATCCGTATACACCTTCCTTCAGATTCCTCATTGGCAACCG
>DMTJ01000406.1 GCA_003477185.1 Lentisphaeria bacterium | reverse complement strand
ATACCAGGCCGGTTGGACAAACTCTACTACGTACGTAATTAGTGTGACCGATGATGAGGATGCAACGCTTGAGTCGGGAGTCACCACAGTCACCGCAGCAGGAACCCTGCCGATCAAGCAGGAAGGGCCTACAAATTTCAGTCCACAGGCGAACGGCTTCGCCGTACTTCAGGGCTTGTTTGCGGAAGACGAGAACGGCGTTCCGATTGTTTGGGATGGCGTGCGTGAGGCAGTCGTAGACGCAGACAACAGCTTGGTAGGCAGCGCTAGCGCCAATGAATGGGACCCGTTAGGTTGTTCTTCCTCAAGCCTCAGCGCCGGTGATGGTTTCGTCCAGTTTACAGTTGGGAACTCTGATCATTCACTGGTGGTTGGATTTGTCCAGCCTCGAAGCCTCCACGCGATCAATCAGCATGGAAACATCGTAATCGAAGGCTACGAGTTTGGCGTGCGCATCACCAACGCTACAAGCCACCTGCTACCCGTCGACAACGGGATCACGGTCAGCCAGCCACTCGCAGTCGTGTCACCAGATGACGTCATTCGTATGGAATACAGCGGTGGACTGCGCATTATTACCTTGAACGGTATCCGCCTCTATACATCGCCCCGGGCCGTCACGAATGACGTGTACCCGGTCTTGGCGTGCGCGAATCTGGCGACGCAAGGCGCCGTGCTGTATAACACGCGCATCAGTTGGACCAAGCGGCCGGCAATTTCCAGCTTCATCGCCGGGGATTTTGACCACCAAGACGATACCTATTCCGCGGGCGACTATTTTCAGATCACCTTCGGCACGGATACAGATCGTGGCGGGCATGGCGGCAACTATGTCGGTCAGGCTGGGGTAGACGAGTTGTTCACCATCGAGAACCTCTTCAATGGCGGCCTTCAGAATTTTGGGGCGTCGTACAATGGTCGTTGGATCAACGCCCACACCTTCCAGATTGAGATTGCAGATGTCACCAACGCGGCAGGTATTGAGATTGGAAAGCTTCGGGTCAAGCCTGCTGGAACCCGGCCGATCCTCGACGCAGTCGATCCCGGAAGCCCAGCCGACAGCGCCTCTCCCGTGCTCGAAGGCACCTTCGGCATACTCAACCGGGTGGCGTGGGTTGACGCGGTGGATGCCACGATCTATGGGCACACTCTTACGCGCGAAACATTCGCTCTGGGCGATGATCTCTGGAAGGCCGGTGCACACAGCAGCTCCATTCTTGCGGCTGGCAGTGCGTCCGTGACCATCACTGCCAACGCGACCGATGAGATTAGGGCCATTGGGTTTACCTCACAGACCAATGTCGTGATCGGGCCCTACCATGAGGTAACCACTCTGGAATTTGGCGTTACACTCGAGCGCGGTGACACCCTGCATACCTACCACACCCCGCCAGGACGCTACACCAGACACATCGGTACCTACGCTGTGGGCGATGAGATTACCGTCGCGTTGGACGGGACCACCTATACCGTGTCTGTGAACGGTGGTGCCCCCTTGCACAGCTACACGCCACCGACAGGCCCCGGCTACCCACTCCGCGTTCGTGGCAGCATCCTGCTTGGGACTCTGCAGGACGCCATCGCCACCATTCCCAACCCGACGGCTACCCCCAGAATCACCAGCTTTGTCTCAGATGGCAACAACGATGGTGTGCTGAGTGATGGCGATTCCTTGGAGATCACGTTTGACTCGCCAACAAATACGCCCCCGGCTGCCGGCAATCTGTGGCAAACGAAGATCGTGGACGACCTCTTTACCTTCAGTGAGGACTTGGATGCAGATCTCATTGGCTCTTGGTCCAGTGCGAGCGTCTTCAACATTCGTGCCGTCGACGTTCGCTCTTCCAGTATCGCGGTAGGACTCACGACGGTGAAGCCCAACCCGAATGGTCCAAGACCAATTCGTTCTGCTGATGGCGCCAGCTTCCGATCTTTCGAGACCAGCACTATGCTTACGGGAACGATGCGGCAAGGCGGTAGCAGTGAAGCGGTAGTGGAGTCCGCCACCATCCTGCTCAACCCAGGCTGGAACTTGGTCAGCGTGCCGCTGACGCCCTTGCAACCCGCGGCATCACTGGTCTTCCCAACCGCGAATCAAGTCATGGCTCTCATCGACGATGACTGGGCTCAGACTGATACGATCGAAGTGGGCAGTGGATACTTGGTCTTTCACTCAGGAAACGCAACCAGCGTCACTCTACTCGGTGAGCGGTCCTCCGGATCAGTCTCACTGGATCCCGGCTGGAATGTCGTCGGGGTCGGGGCCACGCAAGCTGTTCCCGCAGGGGCAGTCGCCCGTGCGCAGAATGGCGATCGGCACGAAACAGTGGACGTGCTGGAAGAAGGCAAGGGCTACTGGATTTACGTCGAGCAGCCTGCTACTCTCAGTTGGTAGGTTTGCTGCCTTGGGTTACCTTCGCAGGGACCTTGGAAGTCGGTTCCTAGCTAGCACATTGGCGTCTCCGTTTTATGGGGGAAGCCGAGAGGTGTGCGTGTTCAGGGAAAGAAATCTGGGCCGCGCGTTTGCCCCTGCAGGCGTGCACTGGGGCGGAAAATGCTGACGGTGTCGCGGCCAATCTGGCTGCTGGGATTAATACGGACAAAGCGCGCACATACGGGAAGTGAATCGGACTCCCCCAAGGCGGCGGTACATGAAATAACAAACCTAAGGCATTTAAGGAATTTGTTGATCGATATCACTACAAGGTTTGGCATTTCAGCGATATGAGAGCGGTCGGGCTTCCAGCACCAAAGTGGACCGTGCACATAGCTTTCTCGCTTTAAGAACTGCCAGGCGGTGCCGGCAAGTCGGTTCGCGATACCTCATGAGTGCTGGGCGAGAACATAGAACTATTTACTTCTTTTTTGCTTGCACCGGCGCCATAAGTGCGTGAGCTGATCGCCCTGGTGGCGAAGGGTCGCGAAGCACCCGAGCCATAGTTGGCGCTAGGCACCTTGCGCGCGACACTAATGAGAATAGATTATCATTATGTCAGCACGTCTTCTATCATTTTTCTGTGCCCTCGGACTCTTCTCCGCCAGCACGCTACTGCCTGCTCTACACGACTGTCTGCATCATCCCGGTGTCCACAGTCACGCTCACCACGGGCATGAGCACGCCCACGAAGTTACTGAGGGGCTTTCTCTTCCGAGTGATTGTCATGACCATGTCCACGCCCGAGAAGCGGATGACGGTCTTACTCTTCCCAGTGATTGCCACGGCCATGACTCCGCGAGTTGCACGCTCTGCCAAAGCATCCTGCTCGCTACCGCCGTCCCCCCAGCGGAGCTTGCGGAGTTCGCAACAAGCCGCGACCACAGCGCCTATCGCCTGCAGGGTCGCAGCAGCATGGTCATCATTCCCTGCGCACGGGGGCCGCCCAAGCGACTCGTCTCCCCGTTCTCTTCCCCAATGACCTGACTCGCTGGCGATCCTACACGTGACGCATCGCCAGCGAGCGATCCTGTCCCTATTTAGAAAGGATTTCCCATGCGTATTCTATTTGTTGCATTCGCGACACTCTCAATTTTTGCGAACTCCGCACCCGTCGAAGATCGCCTGGCTGCCCTCGAGGCCGCTGTTCGCCAACTCCAACAACAAGTCACTGCCAAAGACGGGAAGATCAACTCCCTGACAGAGCAGCTCGCGCATTATCAAGAAGAAGAGCAAGAGGATCATGCTCATTGCGAGCATGCCGCCCACGGTGTAGCAGAAGAGAATCATGACTACCATGCCGGCCACGGTGAGGAACAGGTCACCGTGTCTGGAGTGCTTAACGTCGCTGTCGGTGGCGGTGATGAAGCGCAAAGCGTTATGGAAAAACTCCAGGCTGGCGCGCACGATCCACGTAAGCGCGGCTTCAACCTGCAACAGTTTGAACTCGCCGTAAATGGGAAAGTTGGCCCCTTCGAGGCCCAGAGCTATGTCATCTTCCGCGAGGATGGCGTAGAGCTCGAAGAAGCGTTCGTCACCACCGAGGTTGGCGATCTTGACCTCAAGCTTGGCTACTTCTTCACTGAGTTTGGCCGGATCAACCCAGGGCATCTGGAAACCTGGGACTTTCTGGACCAACCCGTGGTCAACAGCCGGCTGTTTGGCGGCGAAGGAACCCGCGGTTCGGGGCTGCGTCTGGGCTGGCACGGATTCTCGCTCACCGCGCAGAATTCCGATGATCAGGCACTAAGCTTTCGCGGCGAACCTGGCGGCCACGCTCATGGCGAGGAAGAGGAGAAAGAAGAGTTTCCAGCAGGCTTTGGCGAAGAGGGAATCGGCGGCCGCTCGTTTCACGACAGCGAAGTGGGCAGCATGGATGATCTTATGTACACACTCCGCTGGGGCAGCCAACTGCCGGTCGGTAAACTCGGCATCTCGACCATGTGGGGGCGCAACGGACATGCGTCCGACACCGCCACTTGGATTTACGGTCTCGACTATCGCGTTGCCGCCGACAATGGCCGATGGAGTTGGCAGACCGAGATCATGAAGCGTGAGTATCACACCAACGCGGTCGCCCTCTTCGACGACCTCGGCACCCCTGATCCGTCGGATGACATCAACATCGACCTGCCTGCGGAGACACTCGAGGATTGGGGCATTTACACTCAGTTTCTCTACAACATGACCGATGCCTGGGGCCTGGGTGTGCGCTACGACTACGCCAGCGGAACTGTAGACAGCGCCGAGGGAGGCCAGCTCTTCGATCGTAATCTAGATCCGGCACGTGGAGACCGGAGCCGCATCTCTCCACTACTCACCTATCGCCCTACGCAGCGCACGCGTCTGCGTCTGCAGTACAACCTGGACGACGCCGACTTTCTCCCCGACGGTCGTGCTCATGGCATCTGGCTGGGCTTCGAGGTGACGTTCGGTGATCACCCCGACCACTGAGAGCAAAACTTCAGCCGGCACAGTTGTTGAGGAGCGAGCGATCTTGGGTTTTTGCTGCTTCGATCAGCTGTGCTGGTTTGCGGATTCCGCAACCCGCAGGGCCGCCTTCACCTCGGTTGCCGAGTTCGCAGTCAGGAGGTCGGTACGGGTTCGATTCTGGCTGAAGGCCCGGGCTAGGGCAGCAAGAATCTTCAGCTGTGTATCACCGGCCTCCGCTGGCGTTGCCAGAAATACGATGACTGACGCCTCCGTACCGTCTGTCGCCATAAAGTCGATACTGTTCGGACAGGTGCCAATCGCCAGTATTGGCGTTTTGATATCTGCGTGTCGCCAGTGCGGTAGCGCCCAGCCGCCCGGCATGCCCGTAGGCATCTCATCCTCCCGATTGAGTGCTTCGGCAAGCGCCGCCTCCGACACACCGGCTGCTTCCGCCAACTCACGGATCGCCTCCTCTATGTTCGTGGCCGCCATTTTGAGCCGAATGGTGTCGCTTGTGAGGTAGGATAGGCAAGACACCTTGCCACTGCGCCTAAGAATGCCTTCAATCGCCGGCCCCGCGATGATGCTGGTAATGAGCGACATGATGACGATCGCCACGAACAGATCATCGCCGATGCTGCCCGCCTCCGCCGCGAGCTCCGCCAGAATAATCTCCATGGCCCCACGAGCCGTCATGCCGGCGCCGACCGCTGCGCTCTCGCGCTGCCCCATCCCGGCGATGCGCGCTCCAACCCAGCCGCCGACAAGCTTGCCTGTCACAGCGATAATCAGCACAAAAACCACAGCGACTAGG
>DMTJ01000404.1 GCA_003477185.1 Lentisphaeria bacterium | reverse complement strand
CATCACTGGTCTTCCCAACCTCGGATCAAGTCATGGCTCTCGTCGACGTTGACCGGGCTCAGACTGATACGATTGAAGTGGGCAGTCGATGCTGGGTCTTTCACTCCAGAGACGCAACCAGCGTCACTGTATTCGGCGAGTGGCCTTCGGGATCAGTCTCAGTGGACCCCGGCTGGAATATCGTCGGGTTCGGGGTGACGCAAGCTGTTCCCCCAGGCGCAATCGCCCGTGCGCAGAATGGCGATCGCCACGAAACGGTGGACGTACTGGAGGAAGCCGGAGGCTATTGGATTTACAGCGAACAACCCCTGACCATCTCCCTGTAGCATGCCAGGCTGTGGGGGCTGATTCGACAACCCTCTATTTTTCTGACGAAGCGGGACTATTGTAATGCTCGGTGAGGGACGCGCTTCAGTCGCGCATCTGAACCATCCCTACGGTATGGGGGCGAAATGGTATCGACTGGCTGAGTTACGCTTATATTGCATGTGGAGGATGGTCGTTGGCCTCCTAAATCATCGACCGAACGTATAATTGCCAATACTGAAATGGCTCTTGCGGCTTAACTGACTGCATCGCGTTCACCCTGACGTCCGATACGGGATGAAGGCGTCCTTAATCGGACTTACCTCAAGCCGAGCTTTCGCGGTGCGAGGAACAACAACAGGAAGATAGTCTCGAAGCTGGCCCCGTTCGCTGGCATGTGGAGGGACGATAAACAACGAAGGCGAACTAAACATGTAGACGTGTAAGTAGTGCTTAACTAGGACCCGGGTTCGACTCCCGGCGCCTCCACCGTTCCTCAAGCCCGCCCGTGCTCAATAGCCGGGCGTCAGGCTGGACACAGAGCCAGATTCTGCGATCAGTCTGATTCAAGAATCAGATAAGCAGCTGGCACCAGCAGCAGCGTCACGAAGGTCGTGAGCAGGATTCCAAAGCCCAGAGAAACAGCCATTGGCTTCAAAAACTGAGCCTGTGTGCTCTGTTCTAGCAACAACGGTGCCAGCCCGATAAAGGTGGTGATACTGGTCAGCAGGATCGGCCGCAATCGCCGCACACCGGCCGTTCGTACTGCCTCGTACACTTCCATGCCTGCGCGACGTTGTTGATTAATAAAGTCCACGAGCACAAGGCTGTCGTTGATCACCACCCCGACTAAGGCCAGGATTCCGAACAGACTGAGCATGCTGAGCGGCATCCCCAAACAGAAATGTGCGAAGATCGCAGATGCTGCCCCAAAGGGGATAACCAGCATCACCAGCAGCGGTTGCAGGTAGTCCTTGAACGGAATCGCCAACAAGGCGTAGATCACCAGCAACAGCCCCAACAACCCGACACGCATGTTTGCGGCAGTTTCCGCATTATCCTTGGCCTCCCCGCCCAACGCATGCTCAACGCCTGGAAACTGGCCTTCCAGTTCCAAAAGTTTCTCATCCACTGCCGCCTGAATCTCATCCATATTGACCTGACTCTTGATGACGTCTGCGGTCACACTGACAACTCGTCGCCGATCAATTCGCTGGATGTTGGCCGCCCCTCGGCTGACAGACAGTTCAGCCACGTGCTCAAGTGGCACCAACTTTCCATCTGGCGTCCGAATATGCATGCTCTCGAGGTCTGCAAGAGAGCGTCGCTGGGCTTCTGGATAGCGCACCATCACCCGCACATCGTCTCGGCCGTCTTGGATACGCTGGGCCTCGACCCCAAAGAATGCACCACGGACTTGCGCAGCCAGAGCACGTGTGGTGATTCCAAGACGCTGCGCATCATCACGCAGCGTCAGCTCCAACTGCTGCTTCCCGTCCTGGAAGCTGTCCGTGATATCAAAGACCCCGTCAATCGTGGCGAGAGCCTTGCGCATCTCAGCTGCCGCGGCCGTCAGCTGCTCCAAGTCTTGGCCTGTGAGCTGGACGTCTACTGGCGAGCCACCACGCATTAGCTCCGCCCGAAACGACAGATCGCGCGCCCCCGGAATCTGGCCGATTAACTCACGCCATTCGTTAGCCAAATCAGTGCTTTTGACCTCTACAGTCCTGTGTTCGGGCGACACAATCTCAAACCTGACCCGTCCAAAATGTGGCCCGTCCTCGCCCGTTTCAGCGAGAACATGTGTAATCGCAGACTCTCCCGTGCTTGGGTCCACGTACTTGGCTTTGAGCTCCCAGGCCATTGCTTCAATGCGTTGCACATGGGCATGGGTTGTTTCGAAAGGCGTACCCAGTGGCATCGCCAGTGTTGCCGAAGCAGATTCAGCCGCCACGCGAGGGAAGGGCATAAACTGAATGCGCCCCGCAGGCCGCAGTGACATCAGAATCGCCGCCATTGCGATAAACAGCGCGAGCGTTGTGTAGCGCCACTGCAGCGCGACCTTCAACAGCGGATGATAGACTGCCAGAATCGCCCCTTCGAGAAAGCCGGCGACCGCTTGCTGGGCACGGCTAAACGCGTTGGTCCGGCCAAACTTGGTATGGCGCAGATGCGCAGGAAGAATCAGCTTAGATTCCACCAGAGAAAACAGCAAAACGGGAATCACAACCAGCGGAATCTGGGCAAAAATCTTGCCGCGAAACCCGCCGATCATCAGCAACGGTACAAAGGCTGCGGCAGTGGTCAACACGCCGAAGGTGACGGGCACTGCCACTTCCTTGGTCCCGATAATTGCGGCAGACTCGCCCTGTTCGCCGCGCTGCAGGTGGGTGTAGATATTCTCTCCAGTGACAATCGCGTCATCGACCACAATTCCTAGGACCAAGATAAAGGCAAAGGCCGAAATAATGTTGATCGTTCCTCCTAGCAGTGGAAGTACCAGCAAGGCGCCGGCAAAGCTGATCGGAATGCCTACACAGACCCAGATGGCCACCGAAGGCCGCAGGAACAGGCACAGCAGGACGGTCACGCAGATGAAACCGATCCAAGCGCTTCGCCATAGCGTGCCAAGACGTGCTCGGATAATCTTCGACCGATCTCGCCAGTAGTCGATCGCGATTCCAGCCGGAGCGTGCTCCTGAGCGGTTTCTATGTAGTTTTTGACTTTGTCGGTCACGTCAATCGCATTCTGGTCCCCTACCGAATAGATGTCCACAAACACTGCCGCAATCTCGCCATCCTCGAAGCCATCAATGACCTTTGCAACGTCCGCAACCCGCACCTGTCGGCCATCCGCTGTCCGCCGTATCACTATGCTGGCAAAGTCACTCGGGCCATACGCCTGGCCCTTCGTGCGCAGCAAGATTTCACCACCTTCTGCCCGAATCCGCCCGGCGGACAGATCCAACGACGAGTTCCGCACCGCGTTGACCACGTCGCCAAAGGTCAGGTCGTATGCAATAAGTGCTTGCTCGGCGACCTCAATCGCTGTTTCGCGCCGTCGCACCCCAGAGAGATCAGCCTGGGAGAGTCCCGGCAAGGCGAC
>DMTJ01000376.1 GCA_003477185.1 Lentisphaeria bacterium | reverse complement strand
CAGGGGAGGATACTCGATTAGGCCCACGAGCGCCTGCATCCCCCAAGCCTCGCCTTCTGCGATGGCCGACGCGACCGCCATGTGAATCTTCAGTGTGTCCGACGGATCGCCGCCAGCCAGCCAGCGGCAGACTGCGGCGGCGAAAAGGAGGACGCACCAGAAGATTCGCTGGATGTGATTCTGTTTGATTTTGAGCTCCGCGCTGATTGGCTGCAGGGGAAAGAAGCGAAAGTAAGCACTAACCACGTAGGCTTGGCAGACAACGGGTAGAATGTAGAATCAGTCCAACTGGTACTGTCTCCCTAGTGCTGCTGCCTTTTCGTGTTCGCCGGCCTTCAAATACGCTTCGCGCAGCGGGATGGCTAGTTGGCGGGATCTTCTAGCCGGAAGGACGTGTTCCCACGCAGTGATCGCCCCCTGAAAGTCGCCGCTGAGAAACTGGGCAACGCCGAGTTGCTCCACGATGTCGCTCCGGAGGGGGGCGTGTCGCGCTGCACGCAATAGGGCACCTCGTGCCTCTCGCAGTTGCTCTGGTGTAGTTCCTGGTTGCGAGGTGTGCATACGCAGCAGGCTTACCCCAAGGTGATAGTTGCCCTCTACGTCCTCGGGGTGAGATGCTGTCACCGTCCGGAGATGGCGCAGCGCATGCTCATAGGCACCAGCGTCACGCAGCCAAATGCCAAGGTGGAGACGAGCTACGTAGTTATCTGGCGAGGCAGCGAGCAGAGCGCGCCCGGTCCGTAGGGCTGCGTCAAACTTGCCTGCCTCGTATTGGACCAGCATCAACTTTTGCCGCGCAGCAGTGAATGCCGGATGCGCTTGTAGTGCAGCGTGGAGGTGGGCTTCAATGGCAGAAAGGTTTCGATGGCCTGAGTTATTGGCCTCGCGCAAGAGCAACTCAGCGATCGCGTGATTCGAGAACGCAGACGCGTGAGAAACTGCCACGTCATGGCGAAGTAAAGTGATTTCGTCGCGCCAGTGGGCGGCCCGAATCGTGCTCAGTCCTGCCAAGAGGGCGATCACGCCCCACATCAGGGCCGCTGGATTCTTGCGGCACCTGGATAATGCCAATCCCAGTAGCCAGCAGAGGCCCACGCTTGGCGTCAGTAGAAATCGCTCTGCCATTAAGGTCCCGGTGGTAAATAGCAGATTGCTCACTGGCAGAAAGAAGGCAACGGCCCACGCAGCCGCGAAGCCGGCGAGTGTCTGTTTCTTGCGAATCAGGAGCCAGATAAGCGCCACAGTCAGCGCAGCGCCAAGTAGTGAGGCTGGATGCCAAAGCTGGACGAGGGGGACGTGATTCGGGTAGTAGTCTACTGTCAGGGGCCACGGCGCCACCAGGAGTTTTGCGTACCAAGCCCAGGTCATCAGAACGGTCCCGATTCGCTCGTTGATGGTGGCCGCAACAAACGGGTTATTCAATAGCTCGGTATTTGCTCCGCTTGCTGTGATCGCCGATGCACGTGCAATCAGAAATATCGTCGCCGCAATCCAGGCGGAGAGGGCTGTTGCTCGCTTTGCGCTAAGTCTTTTTTGCTGCCAGAGCAGCAGCGTGATGACGGGGGCTACCATGACGCCGGTTTCCTTGGCAAAGGCCGCTAGGGCTGTGTAGATCCCCAGCTTTACGACGTGTGCCGTCGTGCATTGCTGGCTTTGCGAAGTTCGCAACGCCAGGAGGGCAAAGAATAGCATGAGCAAGTCGTCACGGCCCTTAATGTTGGCGACCGACTCGACGTGCGTGGGGTGGACAGCGAATAGCGCTGCGACGAGGAGTACGACGTCAGCCTTCAACTTCAGTCGGAGGCTGACGTCAAAGAGCAGCCAGACGATCCCTGCATACACTAGCACGTTTACGAGGTGCCTGAATCCGCGTAAAAATAAGGGCCAGGCGGCCCAAAGCTGCTGCTCGAGTGAAAATGTGATCAGTGACAGCGGGCGATAGCGGCCGCCCGGTAAGTCTACGGAACTGCGCCCTTGCTGGTAGCCATGCAGCGAGTGGTGGCGGAGGTGAGGGATGACGCCTGCCACGCCTGACTGTGTATAGTGATTGTGCGTGATGACGACGGAGTCATCAAGGACATACTCGTAGCGAATCGTCTGCAGAAAAGGAAGCATGGCCAGGCAGACGAGAAAAATCCGTTGCCGACGCTGTGGCTCGTTAGGCATAACCGAAACGCTTGGCCAAAGTTGCGCAGGTGTCCTTTGGAGACAAATGCGTGTTGTCGATGGTCAGATCGGCAAGGCCCGTGTAAATAGGGTCCCGATCATTGAATGCCCGCTCTAGATCAGTGCGTCCTGGACTTTCGCCAAGATACGCAGGGAATCCCTTACTCCGCATACGATAAAAAACGGCATCAATCTCTGGCCGGAGGTATACGATATAGCCACTTGCGGCGAGGAGTTCTCGGTTTTGGGGCCGCAGTGGAACGCCGCCGCCGGTGGATAGGACGATACCTTCCCGGTCCTGATTCTCCTCTAAGGCAGCAGTCTCAAGTTCGCGAAATGACTCAGCCCCGAACTCGTTAAAATACCGCCGGCAGGTCAGTACGCGCCCAGTCTGTAGTTCTGCCAACGCTTCTATTTCGCGGT
>DMTJ01000286.1 GCA_003477185.1 Lentisphaeria bacterium | reverse complement strand
GAACGCCTTCAACCAAGGCTTGGCGGAAATCCGAGACGTGATCACCGTCGCGACGAATGCGGACACCACACCACGGATCGAGTTTCCAGCGGAGTACGCAAAAGCGTGGAGCGACCAGCAACAGCTGCTCGGCTCCCTCCAGCCTGTCCTCCAGACCTTTCAGCAGCAGTCCGAGCTCTTCCTCGAATTCAAGACTCTGATCCAGAGCCTGCTGAGCGGAAAAATCCAGGTCGAAATGAAGCGCTGACCGCTCGTAGATTGTCCGAAACCGGACGACCGGAGACCGCGTGGGCGTGATCCGCATTGAGCCCGGAGATGGTCCCGTTCCTGCTACCCACACCCCGGTACAGTAAGAATCTGGAGTTTCGTGGCATGAAAAATGATGGGAACGGTGGTCGTTGGTGGGTGGTGGTTGGTGCAATTCTGTTGCAGATTATTCTCGGCACAGTGTACGGATTCAGTGTGCTGGTCGCGCCACTTCGTGAGGCGTTCGGCTGGACCGTTGCCGACACCCAGTGGGCATTCTCAGTCGCGTTGGCGACGTTTGCGATTGTCATGATTCCCGCGGGCCGACTCCAGGACCGGATCGGCCCACGAAAAGTGGCCAGAATCGGCGGGCTGTTGCTCGGCGCCTCCTTCATCCTAGGCGCGATTCTCCTGAGCATCTTCAAGAGCCCGATGGTCCTCTATCTCACCTACGGCGTGATGGGGGGAGCCGGGATTGGCTTTGCCTACGTCTGCCCAATCGCCGCCTTGGTGAAGTGGTTTCCGGACAAGAAGGGGCTAATTACCGGCCTCGCCGTGGCTGGGTTTGGGGCAGGCGCATTGTTCTTTGCTGGCCCGGCCGCGGAGCTCATGCGTCCAGCCGCTGGAGATACACCGCTTGGCGTGTCACAGCTTTTGCTGGTTGGCCTCGGCATCTCGAAGGGCACCGGCTTCGGGATTGGTTGGCAGTCCTTCTTCATTCTCCATGGGGTAGTCTGCACCGTTGTGGTCTTCGGTGCGTCCTTCTTGCTCAGAAATCCGCCCGAGGGCTGGTTACCTGTGGGCTGGAGCCCACCTGAGGCTGGCAAGGCTGGCAACCGTCGCGACGTCGAATGGCGCGAGATGCTCAATACGCCGCTGGCCTGTATGCTCTGGATCACCTTCATCTTTGGCGCAACCTCTGGCCTGATGGCGATCGGCCAGTGGAAAGGGATGATGGGCGCGGTACTCGGCAACGAAAGCTTCGCCCCGGAGTGGCTGGGCGGATTCGGACGGTTTGTGGAACCGGTTGGCATCCTCGCGATTTTCAACGCCGTCGGGCGTATCGCCTGGGGCAAGATCAGCGATGTCATTGATCGACCACGCGCGATGATGATCATGTTTCTCGGGCAGGGCATGGCGTTTATGCTGCTGGTAGGCGTGGAATCCCACGTCGCGATCTTCTTCGCGTCTGCCTGGGTCGGCCTGAACTTTGGCGGTAACTTTGCCCTGTTTCCAGCCGCGACCGCGGACTACTTCGGCTCCAAAAATCTGGGCTCTAACTATGGCTGGATTTTCACGGCGTATGGCGTCGCCGGAATTCTTGGTCCAGTTGTCGGGGGTGTCCTGTTCGATGTCACCGGGCAGTATATCTTGCCCTTCGTCTTTGCCGGGACGCTCTGTTTTATCGCCGCTGGCTGCTCCGTCGTGATCTGGGGCTTCTCACGCCGCCCCGTCTGACAGCACCACTGGGAGCGTCGGGTGCCAGCCGGCGTATCTCTCCTTTCCCTCTGCGATCTCCGCGCCAGCATTGCGGAGTCCGCCCCCACACTTCGTCTCCAGCAGCAGCCTAGCCTGATTCTGAGGCAAAAGAATAGAGGCCAAAGAATAAAAGACCGAAGATGAGAGAGCCCTTCGGTCGGGTTCGTTACTTTCCACTCCGGCATGCTCCCGGGTCGGGCAGCGGCCACCGCCGAAGCCCTTGCCGAAATCGAATCCCGTAACTTCGCCTCCAGCCTCCTCGAATCTCGCGTGGCACCAGAGCACATCCGCAGGCTTGCGATCGTGGTTTTCTGGCAAGCAGGTCACCGTCACTCGGGCATGATCCGCTTCCTGCCCATGCTGGGCATTGCGGACTCGGCAGAAAAAGTCTGTTTGCCGCGCGCTCCATTCTCGAGTTTGAATTGGACGCACAGGGACGAGCCTCCTAGGACCACCTGCTGACCAACCGCGCGAACCGAAGTGGTACTGAATGGTCGCTCGCGGCGTCCCGTCCGAGAAAGGCAGATACGGCCACTTGGTCAGCTACCGACGTGGGTTCAAAGTTTGACAGGTGCCTCAGCTAGAGAAGGAGTGATTCTACAGCAGCCAAATGGGCTGCAAGCGGTCGTCTGCTTGCGGGCGAGTAAGGCAGGAGTAGATTCTCGGTTGTACTGATTGCGTTTCCCGACACGACTCTCACCGCGAGGTGATCTCTTGACTCGATGCTTGCCGATGGTATGCGGGCTGCTTTGCTGCTTGCCCGTGTGGGCCGCGACGGTGGTGTTTACCAGCGGAGACGGCGACGGCCTCTGGGGAATGGCCGCGAACTGGTCGACTGCAGCTGTGCCGGGGATCGCGGACAACGCGGTGGTCAACCTCGGTAGGGTCGCGACGATTGCGGAGAACGCAGCGGCTACAGATCGCATCACCGTCGGCAATGGCCCGGTCACTGGCACCGTGCTGTATATCGCGGCGGATATCGCGACAAATTGGTTTCGCGTGGCCTTGGCTGCGGATTCTTTGGGGGCAGTCACGCAGACAGCAGGTACGGTGCAGATCAACAGTGGCTTCGAGATTGGCCCCAGAGATACGGCGGCTGGACAGGGCATCTATAGGCTGCAGGGCGGAAGCCTGCAGTTCCCCGCTCTAACCCTGGGGGCAGCAGGTGCCGGACACCTGGTGGTCGCGGCACCGCAGGCTAGCTCGATTCAAGGCCAAAGCCTGAGGCTTGGCAGCGAAGCCACTCTGCTCTTCGAACTGACGATGCTAGGAGTCGCGCCGGTGGACTTGAGCGGTGCGCTGACGATTGAGACTGGTAGCCAGTTGGTGGTTGACGGGACGGACTATGAAGCGCTGGATGGGTATTTTCCGCTGATCCTCAGCCCGGCAGTAGCCGGCGCGTTTGCGGCAGAGGATGTGAGTTTTGTTGGGCTGGCGGGGCGTGAGCCGGCGCTGGTGTTGCAAACGGATGGGCTTTGGTTGCGGTTGCTGGCCCCACCAGCGCTGTCGCAAGAGCTTTGTTCACTAACCCCCGAGTCGACGGTGGCGACCGATTACGGGAATACGACGTTTTCGGCGTCGCGGGCGCTGGAGGTCTCGGGCTCGGCCTGGTCATTGTCTCTGCATGAGGCCCATGTAATGGATGCACGGCTGACGCAGACAGTGGTGGGCGGGGGACCAGGCGAAGCCCAACGTTCGTGGGACTTGCGCGTGGGCCGCGGCGGACATCTATACTCGCTGCGGACGCCGGTCCTGGGTGAGACGGTTCCACCGCAGTGGCGAAGTGATGGCGATTCGTCGCCTTGGAATGATGAGGTATGGCAGGGAGTGGCGGTGGACTCAGCCCAGAATGCGCCACCGGATTCACCCTATTTCATTCATCAGGCGGGGGTCTATACAAAGAGGGATCCGATGCTGTCGGAACCGTTCTATTCGCCGCAGGTCGCGGCGTGGCTGAACCCAGCGGATCGGAGCTATACCACGGTGAACTGGGGCCAGCAGGCGCACATTGGGATTTATGGGGATGCGACGACCGAAAATGACTGGAAGTCGCATATGTTGTTCTTCACGCGCTATCGCGACCTGGGACAGGGCGTGATTGAGGTGTCGCTGGGTGTTTACAGCTATGGCCCGGACACCCTAGCCTGGTTGAATATGCCGTGGGGGGGCGTGCGACGGACCTCGACTGAGTATGCGTTTCTTTCGGAGCCTGGCGGTACCAGCTGGTCTGAGCCTGCGACCCATGGTTTCGGCTCTGGCGCCTCGGTTGAACTGAACAAGACCGGCGGCTGGGCAGGGTTCAGCAATTCGAATACCGGGGCTGCACCTGCACTGGGCATCGTGTTCGGGCTCGACAGCGATCCGTTGCCCGATCCCTCGGTCGGGGCGAGCTGGTATCGGTGGGGATACGCGGGGGGGAGTTTCTCGGCAGAGGAAACGACCTGGCGGAATTACTTTGTTTCGTCCAATGTGCGGCGCTATCGAGTTGGCCAAGGCGAGGGTGTCTGGTCTCGGTATTATTTTGTGCTCGGCGGGGATCTTACGGACCTGGCGGCCCGTATTGCGGCGCGTAGTCTGGTCGGGGTGGAGCTTCGGGAATTCGATTACGATGAGTCGAGCAGTCCGCTGGTGGGGTACCGCTCCAGCGGCAGTGGTGCGGACTTCCGGATTGCTGTCGACAACGAGTCGCCGCACTTCCAGCTCTATGCACATCCGGTCCGACGCAGCTTTCCGATTTACGAGGTGCTGGAGCGAGATGGCAGGCGCTTTTTGAGCTGGAGTCCCTACGCCACGGGAATGGTGAAGACCTACGATGGCCAGCTTGCTGGCATTCGCCTGCTGGGCTTTGCGTTGCCTGAAACGGCGACGAATCAAGCGGGGACGGTGTATGCGTATGAGTCGCTCGCGACGACACTGGCGAGGGCCGCGGGCAATTATCTTCCAGCTGGCGAGAACCTCGTAGCCCGCGCACTGGAATGCGACAACGGGTCGGAGCCCACACGCTATTTTGCGGATGCCGATCGTGACGGATTTGGGGATGCAGCGAGCAGCTTGGTGGCGTGCTCGGCACCCCCAGGCTACGTCGGCAATGATGACGACTGGGATGATACACAGGCAGGGCAGAATCCGGATGTGCCGGGAACACTGATCCGCGACGACTTCAGCGAGAGCAGCATCAGCTATGATTTCGTGCGCGTGAGACAGGGTGATATCGACCAAGGGTGGCAGGCAAACTCCAACTTGCAGGTAGGCCAGGGCTTCCCACAGTCAGGCTGGACCATTTCTGGTGGCGCGCTGCATAACGACCAGATCACTGATGATTCGGCGGGCGAGGGCGCGGTGGCGCAGGTCATCTCAGTGTCGGAAGAGGGGCCGGAACTGGTGCTCTCCTTTGATTACATAAACAGCGGCAACGACACGCTCTATGTACATCTCTGGGGGTTTACGGGGCAGTTCGAACCCGATGAGGACAATCTTGCCAATCCGCAGGCCAGTAACGGGACCTATCATAATCTGGCGGAAGACGTCGATGGCGACGGCCAAGTGAACACCTATAACCTCAAGGATGGTGCGAACTCCGCAACTGGTACACCGGCACATGCACTCGCTGCTCTGACCGGCAGCGGTCGCTATACCAGGCGTATTCCGATCTTGGACCTGGGTATTACGGGGGTGCGGCGGCTGGAGGACTTCAGCTACCTCAGCGTGGCGTTTACGCGCAATCTAGGCAGTAGCCCCGGGCCGACCAGTATTGCCCGGCTGCAGCTCAGCGCGGCAGAGGATCCGCCGGATGGTGAACGGCACAAGCGTCACTACAGCTACCTGTATTTCGAGAATGGGTATCCCACGCGATTCAGCGGCCGGCGGCCGCAGAGCGAGGCGAACCTCGCGGCGCGCGCGAATCCGGATCTAGTGGTGCAGACAGGGTATTATAGCTTAATGCTGGACTGTAATGACATGCTGTTGACGGGCTACGACGCGCTGGTGGGGTCTGACTATGTGAGTGCTCTGGAGGACGATGTGAGCACGTTCACGGCGGCGCAGAACCTGGTGCTGCGGGCGTACCATAACGAGGTGGCCTACGACTGCACGTCAGCAGTCGTACAAGCGCCGGGGCAGGACAATATCCGCCTGATCGAAAGCGGCCAATATGTCCAGCGAATCGATCAGTTGGGACTGGTTTTTACCGCTGCGAATGGGGATGTGTTGCCGGTGGCAGGACGCTTTGAGCTGACGGCGTGGCCAGATCGGGTGACGCTGCTGTTGGATTTTCGGGATGCCGAGGGCGTGACCAGGACAACGATTCAGCTCATTTCGCCAGCCGGTGTTGAGCACTTGGGCGATACCCAGGCTGACCACGTCATGCTGACGTTGTGCCCGCACGAAGACCGCGCGCTTGCGGCACTGACGGCGGATGACTACATCAGCACGGCCCAAAACCTACATGACGGCAGCGCCCTCAGCTACCGTTTTGATGAGGAGGTGCATGCCTTACATATCGATGTGCCGGCAGAGCCCGTGGTGCACGCAGACTCCGGCCAACGGGTCGATGAATACCTGATCGAGGTGACCAATCCGACGAGTGAGCCCTGCAACCTGCCGCTCGTCTTTGACCAAGTGAGGCCGCGGGCGATCACGGGTACGAGCATGCATCTGGTCGATCCGAGCGACTCCCGGCCTTTGGGGATTCCGGTGCAGATCTCCAAAAACTGGCATCGTGGCGATACGCCGACCCCACACGATGGCCCCTGGCTCCATGGCTCGACGATGCTCTCGCTGGCTCCAGGCATGACGCGGCAGTTCACGCTCAGGGTCGTGTACGGCTATTGGGGCGATGTCGCGGCTGTTTCTCACGCACAGCTTTCTCTGATTGGCTGGGGCGGTAATTGGAAATGGGATGAGAGCGCCTTGGGGGCCTGGGGCGAATCTATGACCTATGATCCATCCCAGCATCTTGGCTCGGCGTTTATCGACGACGTACGGCCGACCTTTACCCCGAGCCTCTCGGGTGGCACGCACAGCTGGACAGAGAACGTAGGAGGTGGCGATTTTCTGGTGTATCGCGACGGCACGAACGCGTTTCGCTGGGGGACTCGGCTGAAAACCGCGTATGATTGGACCGGGCCAAACATGACTCGCGTCCTTTATTCTGGCGTGACCGATGACGGAAAAATTCGCTTCACCTACACCACGCGGATGGTCCGGACGAATGACTACCATCGGCGCTTTCATCGCTATCGCTACGAATTTCTCAAGGATGTCACCACGCCGCAACGTCTGGTGTTTCACCAGTTGGCGGCGGACTACTACACCGGGCCCAGCTTTACGGAGTATTACCATGGGGCAGGCGGCGAAGCAGCGACGCAGTGGCAGGCGGAGCCAGGTGGCAATAGCTACAACGGCGCCCCGCTGCCCTTTGACGACCATTGGCTGGCCATTGATGATCAGCTGGCTGGTGCTGAGCCGGCCCACGCACGGCGAGGGATTCTCTCGCTGGGCACCACACTCAACGGGGCGGCCCTTGATACCTACCTGCACCGGTATGGGCGCAGTTGGGGGGATCCGCGCCTGCTTTTTGATCTAGGCGCAGCCTCTCCTCAGCAGTCGTTTGCTAGCGGGGATGTGGTCGAGGGCGAGTTAGCGCTGATCTTCCCGGCCAAGACTGCGGCTGGCTACTGGGGAGCAGATGCGCAGTTCGCAGCCCGGCTAGCCAGCTATGGCGACAACCCGTGGCAAGCAGTGGCGGACGAGTTTGTTTACAATCAGCAGCTTAGTGCAACCGTGCACCAAGGTACACTGCTCGGGCACTATCCGCTGGATACGCAAGCGGACAGAGACGCGGCCGTGTTGCTTGATTTGACGATTGACAGCGGCGGGATCGGACACGTACCGCTGATTCTGCGCTGCGTGCCTCCAGACGTGGGGGTTGCCCTTCAGCGCCGCGTGGGCGAGGCTTGGCAGCCGGAGCCCGAGACCGCCTGGCCGCAGAGCGCGGCCCGAGCGGACGGCGACCTAGATTGGATTTTTACCGTCTCACGGCTTGATACGGAGCCAACTGCGCCGCTGCGCCTGCGGGCCGTACGCGCCGATCAGTCTCAGGTGGTCGCGACCATCAGTTACTCCCTGGAAACAGTGACCAACACGTCGGTGGTTGCGACGTTGCAGGTCGACCAAGCTGTGACGGTGACCAACAACGGCGGCGAGTTTTCGTATACCTTCACTGAGGATGGCAGCTTCACCTTCCAGTTTACCGACCAGTACGGAAATGCGGACTCCGCAACGGCTCTTGTGGACTGGATCGACCAGACGCCGCCAGTGTTGAGTTTGGAGCCCGTGGCGCTTGAGTTGGAGCTGGGCGCGTATTTTCATCCGCTCAGCGGGGCGAGTGCACTTGATGCGCGCGATGGAGATCTAACGGCGCAGGTATCGGTGATCGGAGTGCTCGAGCCGTTGCGTCTCGGGGCACAGCGCCTGACGTACGCAGTGAGCGATAGCGCGGGCAATGACACCACGGCACAGCGCACGGTCACATACGTGCAACGTCAGCCCTTTCAGCTGCGGACACCCGGGCGTCACCTCGGGTTGCTTGGCGACGATGCGCTCATGGTCGACTGGGACGAACGCCTGGGGCAACCCGGGACAAGCTGGCGGGTTACCGCAGTCCCGTCGGCAGGGATGCTTCGTAGCCAGGGCGGCAGCCTGGTCAGTAATGGAACGGTGCTCTCAATTGCAGATTTTCCGCTCACGCTGCTGGAGATTGCCGGAGGAGGCTTTCAACAATTGGAGCTAGGGCTCGAGCAAACCGACCAAGGCGAGACCGTGTACCTGCAGCTCTATAGCAATGTTCCCTGGCTCGATCTCTCGCTGGCACGCGGCTGGAATCTCATAGCTGTGCCGTTCTTTCCGTTTCAGCCACTGCGCGAGTGTCTCCCTGCTGCGCTGGGGGCGGACGACTGGGTAGGCTACCGAAACGGCGGCTTTGTCGCCAGCAACCGCCTACAGCCAGGCGACGGCTGCTGGGGGTTTCTCCGACGTCCGCTGCAGGCACGCCTGACTGGCTGGTCGGCAACTGGCACGCGTGCATCGCTCGAGTGCGGTTGGAACCTGATCGGCACCGCTGGGGCTGCTGGCGAGCAGCTGGCCCCCGGCCAGATGGCATGGGCATATGACGCAGGCACAGGGCAATTTCGCGCCGAAACCAGCGAACTGCAGCCAGGCGTAGGCTATTGGTACTACCAGCCCGATGTGTATCAGGCCGAGCGCCGACAGGTGGAGGCACTCGCTGGCCTAACCGCTGCGCCCACAGTACGGGCCAGTGAAGGAGATTCAGCCCTGCGGGCCATCTACTATGATGGTTTGCCATGGGACGGGACGCCCACTCGGGTTTTTGGCTGGCTCGGTCTGCCGCAGGATCTGACTGAGCCGGTGCCCGGAATCGTCCTCGTGCATGGCGGCGGCGGTACAGCCTTTGTGGATTGGGTGGCGCGCTGGACCGAGGCTGGCTTTGCCGCGCTTAGCATTGCCGTCGAGGGGCAGACCGACCAACGTGCTGAGGGAGGCGAACCGGCAACTGGCACTGGCTGGATACGCCATGCATGGGCGGGTCCCGAACGACAGGGAATCTACCATGACCTTGAGGAGCCGATCGCCGACCAGTGGATGTACCACGCGGTCGCGGATACGATCCTGGCAAACTCACTGCTTCGCTCGCAACCGGAAGTCGATTCCGAGCACGTTGGGATCATGGGCATTTCCTGGGGTGGCGTGATTACCGCCACCGTAATGGGGCTCGACCCGCGCTTTGCCTTCGCGATCCCTGTTTACGGCTGTGGCGAGTTGGCAACCGCGGGCAATCAGTACGGCCGCAATTTGGGCAATAACGAGCTTTATCAGCTGCTCTGGGATCCCCGGCTCCGATTAGCTCGCGCGAGCATGCCCGCACTATGGCTGTCGTGGCCGGGAGACGTGCACTTCCCGATGGATAGTTTTTCCGCCAGTTATCGTGGCACTGCGGGGCCGCACCAGGTATCGCTGATTCCCGGCATGGGACATGGGCACGGCGCGGGCTGGAAGCCATCTGACAGCTACGCGTTCGCCCAAAGCGTCGTGGCCACTGGCGAGCCCTGGTGTCAGCAGCTAGCCGCTGGAGTTGTGGCCGGCTACGCCACGGCCTCGTTCACGTCAGACCGTGCCTTTGACCGGGCGGTATTGGTTTCAACGATCGACGTCGGCTTCACTGGGACCCGCCGCTGGCTCGAAACAACCGCTGCATTAAGCCAGGCCGACGGTCAATGGCACGCCAGCGCGCTGCTCCCGGCGGGGACGACGGCGTGGTTCATGAACCTGATCAGCGGAAACCTTACGGTGAGCTCGGAGTATCAGGAGTAGCTGGGGGAGCCTCCTGCTCTGGCTTTCCTGCCGCTATCTGGCGAATGACTGAAATCAGCCCGATCAAGGCCGCAGAGGATTGACCGTCGCTGGTTCCCCCCCGGATACTCAGGCAAAGCGAGCCTAGCGCCACCAAAAACATCAATGCGCCAATGGCTGACATAATTGCCTAATCCTTTCCAGCGTCACCGAACTTAACGCGACAGAAAGAACTGTCGCCCAGGCGGCAAGAAGATGCACTGGGGCAACGCGGTCACGCCTTCGATCTCCCTGGTCGAGACGAAGACGAAGGCCAAGGTCGACCTGAGCACAGAGGAGGGCCACGCCGCCTTGCAGCGGATCGAACTGGTGGTGCCCCCGGGGCAGGAAGAAGACTTGGGGAAATAGGCCGCCACACCACACAGAGCTGCCTGCGACTGTTCGCGATTCGTTACGATTCAGAATGATGCATGATCATAGCATGAGTGATGCATCTTAATAATTGCAGGCTGCCTACCGAGAGGTATCTTTTGTGTGCGCAGCAGTAGGTTTTGGGCGGACGGGCGTAGTGGATAAGGAGATGATGAGAAGAGTTGGCAGCGCAGATTCAGGGGGATTAGGCGGTCTGGCTTCGGGCGGGGCCGCGAGAGGTCGCTTTACCTTAATCGAATTGCTGGTTGTGATCGTCATCATTGCGATTTTGGCGAGCCTGCTGTTACCGTCGCTGTCAGAGTCTAGGCGGGTGGCGCGCCGGGCAGGATGCACGAATAACCTGCGACAACTCGGACTGGCGACGCATATGTACGTGGCAGACAGCGATGATCTTTATCCGTGGGCCGGCCTGTCGTACGGAGGCGGCTCCTATCTCTCATGGTCAGACTTGATCTATGAGTACGCCGGGGGTGGTGAGATGTCGGCGAGTGATCAGCGACTGGGCTACTGGACCGTGGAGCAGGGCAACCCGCTATTCCGCTGCCCGGCCGCGCAGGCCAGCGACCATGTGCCAAGTATGAACTATCCAAGCCAGACCTACGTGATGCCCTACAGCAATACGGGTAACCTGCCCAGTGTGATTGGTGGATTGCGGCGTTTCCCGGATATTCCCAAGCAACATCGCACCTCAAGTGTGGAGGCGCCGACTGATACGATTTTATTGACGGAGCATGATGCGGATTGCCCGCTATTCAACATGCCGCAGGGCGGGAATAGAGTGGTGTCGAATCCGCTGGTGCAGACGGATCCGCAGGGAAACGCCGTCCAGATTCGAGGGGATACGACCAATTACACGTTGGAGTTACACCCGGGAAGCCAGCTTAACTATCTGTTTGTCGATGGGCATCTTTCGAGCCACGAGCCGCAGTCGGCGGAGGTGATCGGCCCGGCTGGCAGTGTGACGCGGCCGAACGGATTCTGGACTGTCGCCCCAAATGACTGACCCCGCTTAGGCTACGTTTGATGACAGCAATGCGTCCAAATATCCTCTTTATTTTCTCGGATGATCACAACGTAGGCGGCATCAGTGCCTATGAGGAGAACCGCTGGCAGACGCCGAACATTGACCGGATTGCCGACGAAGGCATGCGCTTTGACCGGACGTTCTGCGCAAACTCGATTTGTACGCCGAGCCGGGCGACGGTGTTCAGCGGCACGCATAGCCACAAGAATGGGGTGCTGCAGCTGGCGCCGTGGTATGCGTTTGATCCTGCTCGCGGGGCTGTGCAGGAATTGCTGCAGCAGGCCGGGTACCAGACGGGCTTCTTTGGCAAGTGGCACATGGCTTCGGAACCTACGGGCTTCGATGAATGGGAGGCAATGACCGCCGACTGCGGCCAGGGGACGTACTACAATCCCCACTTCATCCGCAGTGCTGGGCGCGAGCCAGTGCATCATCAGGGCTATGCGGCCGATATCGTCACAGATCTCAGTATCGATTGGCTGGAACGGCGCGATCCCGATGAACCGTTTATCCTCTTTTCGCATCACAAATCGCCTCATGGCCCGTGGCTGCCACGCCTGGACCGGTATGGCGATCACTACGACGACTTGGCGATCCCGGAACCTGCGACGATGGCGGAGGATTTTACCGGCCGGGGCGAGGGCACGCCATCGAAGGACTCGGCCAACTCGCTGCTGACGACCACGGATAAGCATCACCTGATGCTGACGCCGCCAGACGATCTGGACGATGAAACGCTGGCTACGTGGAAGAGCGTGTACGAGCAGGAGAATCAAGACTACCTGACGCGGCGCGAGGCCGGAACCTTGAGCCGGGCGGAGGACATCCGCTGGCGCTTTCAACGCCTGGCCCGGAACTACTACCTGACAGTTGCTTCGCTGGATGATGCGATCGGGCGGCTGCTGGATTATCTCGATGACGCTGGTTTGCGCGAGAACACGGTGGTAATCTATGCATCCGATCAAGGCTTTTACGTGGGCGACTTTGGCTGGTATGACAAGCGCTATATCTACGAGATCTCGATGAGAATGCCGTTTCTGGTGCGCTGGCCAGGCGTGACCGCGCCGGGCACGGTGAATGCGGATCTGACGCAGAACATCGATTTTGCCCAGACCTTTCTCGAGATTGCCGGGTTGGATGCGCCCCCTGCAATGCAGGGCCGTTCCTTGGTACCGCTGCTTCAGGGAGAGACGCCTGCTAATTGGCGGGAGGCGCTGTACTATCAGTACTACGGGAATAGCTGGCGGCTGCCCAGCCATTATGGCGTACGCACCGAGACTCATAAGCTGGTTCGCTTCTTCTATGGCGTCCGGGAATTCTGGGAGTTGTACGACCTTGTCAGTGATCCGGACGAACTGGTGAATCTGTACGAGGATCCGCGATGCGCAGCCGTGCGCCAAGAGCTGCATGCCACGCTGGAGCAATTGCGGAAAGACTACGAAGTCCCTGAAAGTGACGAGGAGATCATTGCCTCATCATGCCGCGTAGAGACCCCGGTCTTTAGCTGATGACACAGAAAAATCTGAATATCCAACAGCCAGCACGAAACTTTTAATTGCCACATTCAGGCCGCTTGGCCGTAGCG
>DMTJ01000610.1 GCA_003477185.1 Lentisphaeria bacterium | reverse complement strand
CAGTGGTCGCATTTGTCCGCCGTGATTGACCCGGCCAACGAGTCCATGACTCTCTATGTGAACGGTCTGCTTGTCGCTGAGCGGACCAATGTGACGGCTGGTCCGGATCTGAGCCAAGGGCTCGCTGGCCAGGTGACCATTGGTGGTATTCCTAGTGGTGCTGGTGCGCAGATGTTTGCGGGTCAGATTGACGATGTCCGCATCTGGAATGTCGCTCGTCCAATCGACCAGCTTGCCGCCGTCGACGTGGCGGACAGCTCGGCTGGCCTGGTGCTGTCCATGCGTGCTGACGATGGCAGCTCCCTCGCGGAAGCCAGCGTTGAGGACTTCACAGTTGCTCAGGACTGGCTAACTAACTGGAGCGCTGCTGGTATTCTGCGCAATGGTGCAGCAATCGTACTCGACGAGACCGTTCGCGCGCCCGATTCTGACGGTGACGGGATGCCCGACAGCTGGGAAACCGATAACGGCCTGAACCCACTGGTTGACGATGCCGCCGGCGACGCTGACAATGACGGCCTCACCAACCTGGGCGAGTTCCTGACCGGAAACAACCCGAATGAGCGCGACAGTAATTTTGACGGTCTGCGGGACGCCCTGGAAGACTTTGACAACGACGGGTTGGCGAACGGCGATGAGGAGATTCACGCGACGTTGCCGCATGTTGCGGATACCGACGACGACGGCGTGAATGACGGCACCGAAGTCAACAGTGTGCCGCCTACCAGCCCCTTGCATGCGATGCATCAGGCTGTTGGAACTGCCAATGCCGCACTGCCACAGCGCAGCTTGAGTCTGGCAGCTGGAGAGGTCGCGTTCAACGGCCACGCCAGCCTGGCAACCCTTGGTGATGCTTGGACCGTCGAAGTGTCGGCTAAGCTCGACACGCAAGCAACTGGCGAGCTGGTCTCATATAACAGTGTGGATGGTACGCAGTTTGCGATCGAAGTCATCAACGGTCGCCCACGGATCCGCTTTACGGACCTGCAGCGTGGCACCATGGTGGCACTGGCCTGTGAGCAGCAGATCGGTGACGACGCCTGGCACACAGTTGTCGCCACCTGGAATGGCCCCGCACAGGAGCTTCACCTGTATGTCGACGCGCAGGTTGTGAGCCGCATTGGTGATGACTTTGGCTTTGCCACAGTATCACCAGTCAGTGGCCTAGGGACTCTCCGCATTGGTCATCAGCTGACCTCTGGTTTTGTCGACGAGATTCGGGTTTGGAATGTGGCACGCCTCCGTGCTGAGCTGGCTGACGCGGCTGGCCTACTGCAGGCGGCTGGTACCAGCGGATTGCTGCTTAACTACCGCTTCGATGATGGCGGCACTGCTGCCAGCGACTTCGCCAACGTGGCGAACGACGATCTGGCTCTCCCGGTCACGGCCGGTGCCATGACCTCTACTGAGTTCGCACCATTTGTGCCGGCCGCCGGCTCTGTGGATGACAGCGATCAGGATCTGCTCCCAGACTACTTTGAGCATCTGCTCGGACTTGATCCAACTGTCGCCGATACGGATGACAACCAGATCTCCGATGGGCAGGAAGATCCCGACGGCGACACGCTCACAAACCTGTGGGAATTCTACGCAGGCACCAATCCGTTGGAAGCCGACACAAATGGCGATGGTACGGCTGACGGAGACGAGTTGGCTGCAGCTGCCGACGGCATGACAAACTTCGACAAGCAGCGCTTTGCAACCTTGCCATGGACCAGCGATGCGGATGATGACGAAGTGACCGATTCCAACGAAGTCATTGGCCACTCCAATCCGCTCAGTTCGGACAGCCCGGTTCGCCCTGCGAACGGCGTTCTCGAGCTGGCTGCCGGTGATTATCTGGAGATTCCCAGCAGCCTAAACCATGTGACGGACTCTGTCGCGGTTGGTGTTTGGGTCTATCCGACCGCATCTGGCCCGGCCACGATTGTACGCCGCAGCGTAGGAGCAGGACGTCACAGCTTCCAATTGGCTGTGGACGCTGCCGATATTCCATATGCGCTGGTGCATGGCGAAGAAAGCAACGCCGAATACGGGACCACCGACACCCAGGCCCTGCCGCTCAATCAGTGGACGCACGTGGCCCTACAGTTCAACAGCGAGACCGGCCTAATGACGCAGTACCGCAACGGGCGCATGGTTGACTCCATCGAGCTTGGGGTTGCCGCCGATATACCGGCTACCTCCGGTGCTGGTCCGGTTGAAACCCACGCAGGCGAAGCGTTCGCTGGCCGCATGAGTGAGTTGCGTATTAACGCGGGTGCGATGGAAGATACCGCGATTTACACGTGGTATGATTCAGGCCAGCAGCGCTCCTCCAGCGCGGTTGACCTAGTCTTTGTGATTGATGTTTCCGGCAGTATGGGCGGGCCGATCACCCGGGTCAAGACCAACGTGGCAGCATTTGTCACCGAATTGGAAGCGCGCAATTTGGACGTACTCATCGGTGGCATCCGCTACAGCGACACCTTGACCGGTGGTGGGTTCAGGGACACGGCCCCCGATGGTGCAGGCCTCTACGGCACG
>DMTJ01000600.1 GCA_003477185.1 Lentisphaeria bacterium | reverse complement strand
GAGCCGCGACCCGCAAAAATGGACCTTGGAAGGGTCAAGCGACGGCAAGACCTGGACAATCCTCGACCGGAAGAACATCGGCGGACCGTTCGAAAGGAGACATCTGACGAAGAGGTTTTCGTTCGATAATGAGACATGCTTCACCTTCTACCGTTTCACGTTTGACCCGGTCGACAGGTCACATTTCCAGGTCGCAGAGATCACGCTTGCTCACGCCGAATCCGCCGCAGATCCCAACGCCTCCAGCTCATACCGGCGCGAGCTGGATATCGACAAATCCCTGCACAGGATCAAATACGCGAAAGACGGCATCAACTACACGCGTGAATACTTCGCGAGCCACCCCGCCGATGTCCAGGTTTTCCGCCTGACGGCCGATCAAAAGGGCGCCTACAGCGGTGCCATCTGGCTCAAGGATGCACACAACGGGACCACAACGGCTGAAGGCAACACACTGAGGTTTTCCGGTCGTCTTTCCGGCAAGTATGGAAAGCCGGAAGAGAACTATGCGATCCAGCTGCAGTACGAAGCACAGGCCGTTGTCATCCATGAAGGCGGATCAATCCAAGCCACGGACGGAGCGATCGCCTTCAAGGACTGCGACAGCCTGCTTGTCATGCTGAACGGCGGGACCGACTACAACAACCAGCGAGAAAAGGGCTGGAAGCAGGAACACCCACATGAGCGGATCAGCGAAACACTGGCAAAAGCCTCAAAACGCTCCTTCGATGACCTTCTGCAGGAACATATCGAGGACTACCAGAAGCTCTATAACCGTGTGACCATCGACTTGGGCACGCCCTCTGACACCGCCCTCAAGGTGCCGACACCGGAGCGAGTTAATCGCTATCGAGGCTCAAGCGCGAAACACCAGGGCGGCGTTGCGATGAAGCAGGCGAAGCTGAATCTGAGTGCCGGCACCGGTGACCCAGGCCTGGAGGAGCTGCTCTTCCAGTTTGCGCGTTATCTGATGATCTCATCGTCACGCCCGGGCTGCCTGCCTGCCAACCTCCAGGGACTCTGGAACCAGAGCAACAGCCCCCCCTGGCGTTCTGACTACCACACGGACGTAAACATCCAGATGAACTATTGGTTTGTCGATCAGGCAAACCTGTCAGAGTGCTTTACACCGCTTTCGGAGTGGCTCTGGTCCGTCGTTCCGGTGAAACGAGAAGCGACAAAAAAAGCATTTGGCGCCCGAGGCTGGGCCCATCGCGCGGAAAACGGGATTTACGGCGGGGCATCGTTTAAATGGTATCTCGGTGATGCGGCCTGGCTGATGCAGAATATCTGGGACCATTATGCCTTCACCCAGGACCGGGACTACTTAGAAACCAGGGCATATCCTTTGCTCAAGAATCTGTGTGAGTTTTGGGAAGATTCCCTCATCGAATGGCCGAATGGCAAGCTGGTCAGCCCCAAGAGCCAGTCCCCGGAACATGGCCCAGAAATGGAGGGCAACTCCTACGAGCAGCAGTTGATTTACGACCTCTTCACCAGCTACATCGAAGCCGCAAACGCGCTCGACACCGATCACAACTTCCGCCAGAAAGTTGAATCCATGAGGTCACGCCTGCTTGGCCCAAGGGTCGGGAAATGGGGCCAGCTGCAGGAATGGGCGGAGGATCGAGACGATCCCAACAATCATCATCGCCACCTGTCGCACCTGATCGCAGTCCACCCGGGAAGGCAGATCTCGCCACGAACGACCCCAGAACTGGCAGAGGCAGCCAAGGTATCCATGAACGGCCGCGGTGACGGCGCTACCGGCTGGAGCAAAGCCTGGAAAATCAATATCTGGGCCCGCCTCCACGATGGCAACCGCGCGTACAAATTGCTCAACGAGCAGATCAAGGGCAACTACTACGGAAACCTGTTTGGCTTCCATCCTCCGTTCCAAATCGACGGCAATTTCGGGTATGCATCGGGACTATGCGAAATGCTGGTCCAGTCCCACATGGGCTTTGTCCAACTTCTGCCTTCCTTGCCCGATGCCTGGCCCAGCGGAAAAATCACCGGCCTCAAAGCCCGCGGTGGTTTCATTCTCGACATCGAATGGCGAGAGGGAAAACTGGTCGGATTGACAGTCCAATCCCTCCAGGGCGGCCCCCTGAAGCTGCAATACGGAGACACCGTAAAGGAATTGCAGACAGCAAAAGGCAAGACCTATACATTCGAAGGGGCCTTGCAATAGGCCAACGACCGAGCGACCGAACAAGGAGGGCTCAAGGACGCCGCCCGCCAACTTCTCGCCACGCTTGGATCTGGGCGAACCTCTCCTCCCAGTCTCCGTGCATCCGTGGTGAATCCACTCGCGGGCCGACCGAGTCACTGCTATCCCCTCCCGCAATTCGTCAGCCCTCGGGGTCTTCCAGCGGAAGGGCGGCAAGCACGTCGGCGATGACCTGCTTGAGGTCTTTTAGCTCTTCCCTAATCTGATTGCGCTGCGGACCGTGATAGTCGATCTCGTCTTTGAGGACTTTCTTCAAACTCCGGGTCATGGTCTTGGCGGTAGTGCGGACATGGGTGAGCTCCTTGGGAACGCGCTCAACGTTTGCCGTCACAGCAATGGCGCTCTCCAGCCCATCCCGCTTGACCCGATCCACCAATGTGCGCACTTCCTTAGGCGTCGCGTCCTCGACATACGGGAGTATCTCCTCCTGCAGGCCCTTGTCCAAGCGAATCAGCTCGTTGGCCTGGCTGGCGTTGAGGCTGCCCTCGCTGCGCGCCGCCTTGACGCTGTCCGCAGACAGGTCCTCACGCTTGATCGCGGTCTTGATCGCCGCTTTTGAGAGGCCGGTCTTCTCCGCGGTCACGGCGGCAAACGACGTGCGATCCTGTTCTTCCAGCTGCTTCTCTGCCTTCTTTTCGGCAGGACTCAACTCGCGCGCTTCAATCTCCATCTTGGGCGCCTCCGGGTTCAACAGCTCAAAGATCTCCCGTCCACGGCTGAGGCAGCTCTCCAGCTCGATCTTGCTCAATGGTTGGCGGATGAGATTCTCATCAATCGAGATCAGCTCTTGCTCAAGCGGATTTTCCTGGCTGATGCGATGGATGGGCACCTCGCTGACCTCAAGGGCGCGTAAGGCAGAGTAGCGGCGACCACCCGCGATCAATTCATTCGCTTGGTTGATCGTTAGCGGGTGAATCAGCCCAATCTGTTTGATGCTCTCGATTAGGGTGGATACATCGGTGTCAACGCGAAGATACGCACTGTTTACCTGGATTGCGGACAAAGGAATGGTTTCCAACGAATAACTCCACGAGACTTACGGCTTAGCGAAAGGGAAAGAGACAGGAGGATACTGTATTCTGCCTCGCGCGCAAGGGACAGGACGACTCAGTCACTGGCGCTGGAAAGTTGGCCTCGGGGCGGTGTCTCGCAGAAGGACTGGAGGAAATCGACTCGAGTCGAATCGAGTCGATCCTTTAAAACTCAGCAGGCACGAGAAACGCCTGTTACAAGTCCCCCCCATGTTGTAGTGTATGCGAAAACATTGCAGAAACGAATCCCACGGCCCCAAGGAGGGTTCCATGAGCGGAACGAAGCGTTCCAGACGCGACTTTCTAAAGACGATCGGCGGCGTTGGCACAGGACTGGCCGTGGCGCAATTGGGGGCCGCGGCTCTTCCGCTCCCCTCAAATTCCGCCACGTATCTGGGCGGGTTTATTGCGCCTAAGCTGGATCTGATCAAGATCGCGATCATTGGCTGCGGCAGCAGAAGCGGCACCCACCAGAATCACCTATCGTCGTTTGAGGGCACCGAGATTGTCGGTCTCTGCGACCTCTACCCTGATCTCACCGAAAAGGCCAAAGCCAGGGTCCTGCGGCAAGGAAAGGGCGAACGTCATCTAGGCGTCAAGCTCTACAGCGGCGATCCAGACATCTACAAGACGATGCTGGCCGAGACCAAGCCGGACTTGGTGTACGTAGTCACTCCGTGGGCAACCCACGCAGCCATGTGCATCGATGCGATGAAAGCCGGGGCCCATGTCTGCTCTGAAGTCCCCCTCACCACTTCACTCGAAGAGTCCTGGAAACTGATCGAGACTGCCGAACGGACGCAGAAGCATTGCATGATGCTGGAGAATGTGAATTACGGGCGCGAGGAACTGCTCTATCTGAACCTGTGCCGCCAAGGGGTATTGGGCGAGCTATTGCATGGCGAAGCTGCCTACATTCACGACCTGCGAGGCCAGATGCGTCACGTGGAGCGCGGCCGCGGCACCGGCAGTTGGCGCACCGCTCACTGGGCCCAAGAAAACGGCAACCTCTATCCGACTCATGGCCTGGGACCGGTTGCGCAGTACATGAATATCGCGCGCACTGAGGATAATTTTCGCCGCCTGGTGTCCTTTTCTTCTCCCGCAAGGAATCATGAACTCTATGCGAAGAAGCACCTGAAAGCCGATAGCCCGGTAAACCAGATCAACTTCTCCGCAGGTGGCGATATGAACACCTCGGTCATCAAGACCATGCTGGGCCGGACGATCATGGTGCAGTGGGACGAGAGCAGCCCACGGCCCTATTCACGCCTCAATCTTATCCAAGGCACGAAAGGAACGGCGGCAGGCTTCCCTAATCGCATTGCCCTGGACTACGGAAAGGGCGACGGACTGCCAGAGGCCCTGTTCAGCGCGCTAGCTGGCAAGAAGAACCATACCAATTCCCATCACTGGCATAATAACCTGGCGGCCTTTTATGCGGCCTACGAGCACCCGCTCTATACCCGGGTGGGCGCAATGGCCAGGAAACTGGGAGGGCATGGCGGCATGGATGCCATCATGAACTTCCGCGTCATCGAATGCATCCGCACCGGCCAGCCCCTCGATCAGAACTTATACGAAGGGTGCCTCTGGTCGGCCGTGACGCCGCTATCGCGAAAATCAGTGGCCGAAGACGGCATGCCGCAGGACTTCCCGGACTTCACCGGCGGAAATTGGAAGACGACGGCTCCGCTGGGGATCATTGGATGAGAATATCCAACAGCCAACAGGGAGCCGAGCTTGCGAGACGGCCGTCAGGCAATTTCCAATTACCACATGAAGACCGTTGAGTACGTGCTCCCGGACTTGGACATTGGAAATTTGTTGGCTGTTGGATATTCAAACCATCATTGACTGAGCACTGCCTGGCGCGAGCGCAGCCATAGGTCATCAAGCCCAACCAGCTTGCCTGTGGTCTGCCCCGTGCAGCGGAAACGCAGGCGAAAGCTGTCGGTGAGGTCGTGTTCACCGGCGCGAAAGACGACGCGCCCGGAGTAGGTCTGGCCAGCCACGAGGGCATAGTCATAGGCGTGGGTGCGTGCCGTCTCCCAGCCGTTGGCAGTGCGGTACTCTACGAGCAGCTCATCGCCGGGGCAGACGGTCTCTGCGCGGAACCGGTAGTCTAGCTCGAGCACAGCGAGGCCGGTAGCGTCAATAGTCTCCTGCCATACATAGGTGCGCTCCGTCTTCGAGAGCTGCACCAGGCCCCAGCCGTTATTGCCATCAGCGGTCCAATCCTGCTAGCCAATAAGGCGTACCACATCCACGGGGATGTAGCCGCCCTTTCCTGCGAAGTCCTCAGCCAAGGCGATCGTTAGCGGTTGGGGCCAGCCAGCTACTGGCGGATCAAGGACCAAGGTATGGTCACCGGCAATCTTCTTGCCGACAAGAGCTGTCGGCTCGCGCCAGCCTTCACACCAATATGAAGAGCCAATTTAATCTCAGCAAGGCGATCGCACGGGTCTACCACGGAGCCAGGAGAGAGTTCATGTATGATAACGAGCAGACGTCAGAGCATGACCTGTTTGTCGATAGCGTCCGCCGCTTAGCCTACATCTTCCTTGCAGCCCAAACTGCGTACGAAGACCATAGCGCTATGATGGCGACGATTCACCACAACGTGGCGAAGTTGATCGCGTTCGTGATCTAGGTTGCCTCGCTCGTGTTGCTGGACTTTGTGGTGCAGGACTTTTTCGGCCCCGCCCCGAGCCCGCATATGCCTGAATGGATCGCAACCGGGCTTTTCACAGCCCCGTATCTGACGGCAACAAGTGCCCCTCCAGGTTGGACTCTGCGTCTAGTCCGCCTGCAAGCGCGGGAACGACTACGATATCCCCGTCCTTGAGCCCCAGCCGGGCATTCCCCGAGACAGGGACGAATGTCTGTGTGCCATCGACATTGCGCAGGATGTGCGCAGCGTAAGGATTTGCTCTGCTGGTAAATCCCCCACGCTGGACCAATGTCTCAATGGTAGGCGGACGTTGGGTATGGCGAAAGTGCATGACTTCTCGCCCTGCCGCGACGGCCTCGCCGCAGACCCAGATTCGGGCGTGTCCAGGCATGACCCGGGCAATCGTGAGAACGTCGCCGGAGCGGATGCTGCCCGGTGAGTCCATAGTCAGGATACGCACGGTGGCACCCCCAGCTGCATCTCGCGCAAGCTTAATCTGGCGGGTGTCCGCTTCGGGTGCCAGGCCTCCAGCCAAGTCGACGACTTCTTCGATAGACGTGTAGAATTCATCGGGGAGTTGATGTGCACCTGGAGAGTTGACAGCTCCCAGCACAGTGACTTCGAGCATGTCCTGGGCCCGATGAGAAATCTGGTGAGACCGCGTGCGGCAGGAGCTTCCACTCATAAGCAGCAGCAACAGAACAGTAAAATATCCAGCAAATACTTTCATAGCAAACCTTTCGTAGCAGACCTTTCGTGGGTTGGGTTAGCGGCAATCAAGCGAGTCGACTTGCAGCAAGAGAATCTATTGCGGCTTCCCAGTTCTCGCCATCAAACCCAGAATAGATACACGTGGCTGGTTCGACATTCTGCAGGCAACGTGCATTCACACAGAAACCGTCAGGGTGGGAACGAGGAACGTAAAAGGACTTAACGCCAAAAACTCGGCAGAAGCGATGCTGGGCGCAGTAGCAGTGCCAAAGCGATATGTCCCGAGCATGCCACCGCCCTGCAAAAGCCGAAATGCATCATGCGGAACGATCACATGCAAAAAGGAGAGGAACCAGCATATTGAACGGTTGCAGATGACAACAGGCAACCGCTCCGGTGCGTCGCACTTGACGTGAACTTTGCCGCAGTGGCAGCCGCCGCGAGATAGCATGGGGCAGTGGGGACGGCGACTAGAAGTTGTATCCCAAGTTGAAATGCAACCGGCCCTCGTCCTCAAGGTGGTCCCAGGCGCGATTGATAGGCCAACCGTAGTCGACGCTGACTGCCCCGAGTTGCTTCACGAACAAGCGCAAGCCAACACCGGCGCCGACGTTCATGTCACCAAATTCCCAGCTGTCCATCCAGACGTTACCCGCATCGACAAAGACTGCACCGTAAAGCTGCTCCGAGTAAAGCGGCGTATTCAACTCAGCAGTGGTCAGGAAGCGAGAGCGGCCACCGACCGGCTCGTCATGATGGTCGGCCGCGGTTGCGTTTACATCGCGGTCCGTCGGCCCTACGCTGCGTTCTTCGAAGCCACGAATGGTATGGGCACCACCGGCGAACAGCCGATCGAAGATGCTGGGCTCTGCGCCCTCGACCTTCTCAACTTGGCTCATCTCGGCAGAGAGTTTGAAGATACTGCGCTTGAATACTGGCCAATACTTCTCGCCACCAAGCTTCAGCTTGTAGAGAGTCGAATAGCTGCCAAGCGCCTCCGCCTGAAACTCACCATTGATATTGATTCGGGAACCACTTGAAGGCATCACCGCCTTGTTGCGATGATCACGGACAAATCCCATGCTCAGAGCACTGACTAACTCGGAATCTTCCTCGTCTTTTGCGAACTCCGCACTGAAGGCGCTGTCGCTAACGTCACTAATCTCGATCTGCTCGAGGCGATATCCGACGGACTGACGCCAAAATGGCGTGCTC
>DMTJ01000425.1 GCA_003477185.1 Lentisphaeria bacterium | reverse complement strand
GGGCGAGCGAAAGAAAGAAGAAGTAAAGGCGGCTGAAAAGAAGTCGGAACGTCCCCCCAAACGGCGCTGCATCAGCCTGTGGCGCAATCCGTTCTATGTGGCCGAGATGCGCAGCAAGTTCTTTGGCCGGCCCACGTTCATTATCCGCAGTCTTTACACCTGCGTGGCGATTTCGATCTTGCTGCTGATCCTGGTGGCTCGTGCCTATGCTACGAGCGCCAGCGCCGATACGGTGCGCTGGGTTGCGGTGGTTTATCAGGTGGGGCTGGTGGCGCTGCTGGCACCTTTGGTGAGCAGCGGGGCGATCACCGATGAGATTACCGGCAAGACGATGTTGTCGCTGCGCATGACGCCGCTTTCGGCGCTGGCGCTTGTGGCAGGGAAGCTGAAGGCTTCGCTGGTCTATGTGTCTGTGTTTCTGGCTGCTAGTCTGCCGGTTATGCTGTCCTTGGCCGCAATGGAGGCTGAGGGCGCGTTCTGGCGCGTAGGAATTTGGTTTGGGATCCTCGTGCTGACCGCGCTGGTGCTGACCTCAGCAGGGCTATGTGCATCGGCGTTCAGTCAGCAAACTGCCGTGGCCACAGGGATTAGCTATGGCTTCGCTGCGGTGATCTGCGTCTGCACATTTGGCGTACTCCTGCCGGGCGCATTCGACCTCCAGACGCAGCGCATGGTGCTGACGGCGAACCCGATCGTGGCCTCGGTGCGTGTGACCAGCAATGAGCTGTTCGCGCAGCTGCCAGACGCCGTCTGGGTGGACCATATCGCTCTGATGCTGGTGGTGTCGGTGGCGCTGCTTAGCGCGGCATCGGTGCGAATCTACGGGATCTTCTCCTGCCGCACCTGAAACCGGCTGTATCTGGTGTGTAGCATCTGGCGATTTACAGCCACGTCCCACACTTTCGGCAAGGCTCGGCGCTCTTTTCCTACACGCCGCATGCGCAGGAAATCAGCGTCTGGCGCAGGCTATTTCCCCAGGTGACTTTGGTGGTTCCCTTGGTGGCTGGTACGCCACCGGCGGACCATGAACAGATTGAAGGAGGGGCGGTATCACTACAGGAACTGACGCCGCTTGAGCGAGGCGCACATGGTGTGCTGGCTCTGGCCCGGGTAAGTTGGGGCAAGCGCTTTACGGTGGAAGGCTTGGCTGAGGACTTGTAGAAACTTTGCCGGAAGCACTAGCGTTGAGCCTGCATGCCTGCTTGCGTTCTACGGCGATTCTTCTATAGTCTGCGGCTCTCGGTCGGCGCATTCTGCCGCCTGCAACTATAAGGCGCGTAAGGAATTACAGATGTTGAAAGTTGGCGTCATCGGCTGTGGTGCAATCATGCAGAAAGCACACTTGCCCGCACTCGCGATCACGGAAGGAATCAAGGCTGAATGGCTCGTCGATTTGAACGACCAGGCAGTCGCGCGTGAAGCGCAGCGATTCGGGATTCCACACACCACGCAAGATTACAAGCAGGTAACAGGCGTTGATGCGGTCATCATTGCCACACCGCCTGGTTTGCATTTGTCCATGTGTAGTCACTTTCTGCAGCAGGGCGTTCATGTCCTCTGTGAGAAGCCACTCACGATCAGGGCCGACGAGACCCGCGAGCTGGTGAAGCTGGCCAAGGAAAAGTCGCTGGTCTTCTCGGTGGGACTACACCGTCGCTATCATGCCACCCACGACTTTATCCGGCAGGTCATCGAATCCGGCTGGCTGGGGAAGCTCGAGCGCATCGACGGCGAAGAAGGTGGAGCCTTTGACTGGGAGTGTCAGTCCACGGGAAACATGGCGATCGGCACTGGCGGTGGCGGCGTTTTGATCGACACCGGCAGCCACACCCTGGACTGCATCATGTACTGGCTGCGCTGGCCCGAAACCATGCTCCAAGAATATCGTGATAATTCACCGGAAGGCCTGATCGAGACAGACAGCGAGATGACCTTCACCTTGCCCTGCAACGGCGCGGAGGTGCCGGTGCGGGTGGAACTCAGCCGCACGCGGACACTGCGAAACACCTTGCAGGTTTTCTTCGAGCACGGCATGATCGAGGCCGCTGCGACCCGGCCATCCAACGTCTGGTTCCAGGACAAGCGGCTCGCCCGCGACAGCGAGGAACCCACTCCAATTCGGCTAGCGCTGGGAAATGCTGCAGATATTGCACTGGGCGACTACTACAACATCCAGATGGAAGACTTTGCCTGCGCCATTTGCGAGGGCCGCGAGCCCAAGAACTCGGCTCTGGCTGTCGCGCCGTTGGTCCAACTCATCGAGGACTGCTACGCAAACCGCCAGCCGTTGGACGAGCCATGGGTGACCTTTCAGACGGACACGCCGCTGTTGGAGGGCCTGGTATTATGAGTACGCCAAAGATTCTGGTCACCGGCGGTGGTGGCTTTCTGGGCGGTCGCCTGGTGGAACGCTTGCTGCTCGCGGAGAAGATTGTACCCCGCGCGATGGGCTACAGCCCGGCTGGGTCAGTGCGGCTTTGTCGCCTCCCCGTGGACCTCTGCTGGTGTAACATTCTTAAGTCCGAGCAAGTTGCCAAGGCCGTGGAAGGCTGCGACGTGGTCATACATTGCGCCTATGGCGCTGGCGGTTCGGACGAACTGCAGCGAGCGGTCACCGTAGATGGCACCCGCAATCTGGCCGTTGAAGCGCAGAAGGCCGGGGTCAAGAAGTTTGTCCACATTAGCACCCAGGGCGTGTACTCGTACCTGCCGGACGGTGGGCCTATCGCCGATGAAACATTGCCGATGAAACCATCGGGGGATGTCTACTGCGATACCAAGATGGAAGCCGAGAATGTGCTGTGGGAGATG
>DMTJ01000521.1 GCA_003477185.1 Lentisphaeria bacterium | reverse complement strand
TGGTGACGTTTGCGCCATTCTTTGGCGGAGCGCTAGGCTTTTGGACCGGCGGTCTGCAGCACCTGGGACTGATGGACGGGGTAAACGATTTTAGGCTGTGCTGTCGCACCTATACCTGTAGCAAGTTCGTGCAGTTTCTGTATTGGAACATGAACTATCACATTGAACATCACATGTACGCCGCGGTGCCATGCTACAACCTGCCCAAGCTGCACGAGCAGATTAGAGACCATCTACCACCGGTACACACGTCGTTGTTTTCGGCCTGGTGTGAGGTCAAGCAGGTGGAATTCCGCCAGTTGAGCGACCCGACCTATCGATACCGTCAGCCTCTCCCAGAAGATGGAGCGGCAGTACATGTCGAGGATGTCACGGCCCCGGACTACCTGACCTTGACCGAGCCGCCAAAGGCCGAGCCCACACTGGTGTCGCCTGAGCACCCTGAGGGCGGCTGGAAGGTATGGGAGTGTACGGTCTGCGCCTTTTTGTATGATGAAGCCGAAGGGATGCCTGACGAAGGGGTTCCGCCGGGAACACGCTGGGATGACATCCCCGACGACTGGGCCTGCCCAGACTGCGGCCTGGCCAGCGCGTCGAGGCGGCTTAGGGCCCGCGCGGGCCCTTAGACTGGAGCGCGCTCTGTTTCGAGCAAGCTGCGGACTACTTCGACCTTCTCGGCCGTGGCATTACGCGCCTGCCGGGTGAGCGCGAGGCGATGGGCGAGCACTGGTGCAGCCAGACGCTTGACGTCGTCCGGGGTCGCGAAGTCGCGGCCCTGAAGGCAGGCACTGCTTTGGGCCGCACGGAATAAGGCCAGAGCGGCGCGTGGACTGGCTCCGAGGGAAACGCGCGGGTCGACGCGAGAGGCCCGAACTAGAGTGATGATGTAGCCACCCACTTCGCGGTCGACGCGGACGCGGCGCACTTCTTGCTGAATGGCGCGGACTGTGCTTTCATCCATGACTGATGTGAGAGCGTGAAGCGGGTGCTGATCTTGCTGGGCGTAAAGCAGGTTGGTCTCTGGCTCTTCGTTTGGATAGCCAATCTCGAGGCGCAGCAGAAAACGGTCGAGTTGTGCCTCTGGGAGTGGGTAGGTGCCGTGAAATTCGACCGGATTCTGGGTGGCAAGCACGAGAAATGGCTGCGGTAGGGCATGCTCCTCTCCCTCGATCGTGGCGTGGCCTTCTGCCATCGCTTCGAGCAGGGCGGATTGGGTGCGCGGCGAGGCCCGGTTGATTTCGTCTGCCAGCAGGATGTTGGCAAAGATCGGCCCAGCCCGAAAGCTGAATTCTCCGGTCTTAGGGGAGAATAGCGATCCGCCGAGGATATCGGTGGGCAGCAGGTCGGGGGTAAACTGGACGCGACGAAAGCTGAGGTCGAGCGAGCGGGCCAGGGCCTTGGCCATGGTGGTCTTGCCCACGCCGGGTACGTCGTCCAACAGGATGTTTCCGCCTGCGAACAGCGCAACGAGCAGCAGTTCAAGCGCCTCGTCCTTACCAAAAATGACGGACTGGAGATTCTGTCGCAGCTTGGTGAGTTGCTCGGCATGATCGTTCATGGGCGTTATTTGGGATCTCGCGGACGCGTGGGACATTCAGGCTTGGGTCCGGGCAGCAAGTTGGTCTAGCTTCTGAAGGGCGGCACCGGAGGCCAAGCACAGCCGAGCAACTTCTAGCGCGTTCTTGAGCGAGTCAGCGACATTGCCGACGTAGATGGCGGCCGCGGCATTGAGCGCGATGATGTCTGCCACGGCGCCTCCGGCTCCGGCAAAAACGTCGCGGATGATGCGGGCATTCTCCTCTGGCTCCCCGCCTCGAAGTGCTGCCAAAGTGGCACGCTCGGTGAAGAACTCATCGGGATTCAGCTCGTACGTGGCGATGGCTCCGTCCTTCAACTCGCTAACCTGGGTGGTGGCTGTGGTCGTGATCTCATCCAACCCGTCGAGCCCATGCACGACAAGTGCCCGTTCGAGGCCAAGCTTGGCCAGCACTTTGGCGAAGACAGGCGTGAGGTCACGATGAAAGACGCCGACTACTTGGGCCTGGGCAGCAGCGGGGTTGGCCAGCGGGCCGATCATATTAAAGAGTGTGCGTACGCCCAGTTCGCGTCGTGGACCGATGGCGTGCTTCATGGCTCCGTGCAGCATGGGCGCAAACAGAAAGCCAATGCCGACTTCTGCGATACAGTCGGCGACCTGCTCGGGGCCGATTTCGATGTTCACACCGAGGGCACGAAGCACGTCTGCACTCCCGGACTTGCTGGATACGGAGCGGTTTCCATGCTTGGCGATACGTACGCCTGCGGCAGCGGCAACGATCGCTGCTGCGGTTGAGATGTTCACCGTATTGGCGCCATCGCCTCCGGTTCCGCAGGTGTCGACGACCTGCTGTCCGCGCGTATCAATCGGGGTCGCGTGCTTGCGCATGATCGCGGCAGCTGCGGCAATCTCAGTGGGGGTCTCTCCCTTCATGCGCATGCCGACGAGAAAGGCGCCGATCTGCGCCTGCGTCAATTCGCCCTGCATCATCTGATTCATGATGGCTTCCATATCTTCCGAAGAAAGATCTGTGCGAGCGATTACCTGCTCAAGCAACTGGCTATACATTGGGTGCTCCTAAGTTCGTTCATTTTGCTGCCCAGACTGTACCTTCCAACCCAGTAAACCGCAAACAGGTACTGCCCGCACATGCCCTCGCTACGCACTCTGAAACGCCGCTTCTTTGACGGCCCCGCTCTGCTCAATTATCCCGGCCGGCGTGAGCGCCGCTGGAAACCGCTGGCAATGCACTTCAGCAACTGGATCTACGCGTTTTTCGTGCGCCGATTCACGGTGGCCGGTGGGTTGCTACTGGCAGTGACCTCTGTGATCACCGGCGGCGGCTCAGCCAGCATGCTGATGCCGCTCTTCCTGTTTTCAATTCTGCTGACCGCGCTGTTTCTTGCAAACATCGCAATTGGCTTTTTGCTGCGGCCTAAGCTGACGATTCTTCGGGCGCTTCCGACCTCTGTGATGGAGGGGGAGAAGGCGAGGATCGGCTATCGAATCCGCAACATAGGGGAACGCCCGGCCTGGGATGTGCTGGTGGACCATATCCCGGTGAACCCATTGATTCGGATTCCGGAGGGCCGGCCCTACCTTGCGGAGTTGCAGCCAGGGGAGGATGCCGAGATGAGTGCTGAGTTTCAGGTCGAGCGACGTGGGGTCTACCACTTTCCACTACCAGTTGCGGACACCGCATTTCCGCTGGGCCTCTGGCGCTGGGGGAACACTGGCCTGCCGAATCCTGCGGTGGTCGTCACCCCGCGGTTTCCCAGGATCACGAACCTGCCGATACTTTCCTCCGATGCCTGGAGCGACGGGCGCCAGCTGGCGTCTGCAAAACCTGGTCAGTCGTTGGAGTTTCTGGGCTGCCGCGAGTTTCGGTTCGGGGACAGCACGCGGCATCTGCACCCGCTATCTTGGGCGCGCCGTGGGGTGCCGGTGGTGAAAGAGTATGCCAATGAGTTGGGCGGCGACTGCGGCGTGTTTCTGGATGTGTTCTGCTCGAAGCTTGATGCGCCTTGGCAGGGACTGAAGCCAGAATCCAAACGGCTGAGCGCCAGCGTCTCACTGGCGGCCGGAATTTGCAGCCAGCTCACCGGGCGGAATTGCGTGATTCAGCTGCACTTCCATGAGGACACGCACGAAAAGGAGATTCCGCTGGTGACACGCAGGGAGCTGGAAACTGAGCTGCCGTGCCTGGAGGCGCTGGCCGCCGTGCAGTTTCTCACGGATTCTCCGCGGGAGTTGTCTGACGATGAGCTGGATGTGTTATCGCAGACGCCGTCGTTCTACCTGCTGGTTCATCGCTGGCAGGATCGGCACGAGGCGCTGGTGGATGCGCTGCAGGCACGGCGCGTGACGGTATATCCGATTCTGTGCTCGGATACCGGGCAAGCAACGTGCCCGGATTATGTGACGCAGGTGAGCGCGGCGGAAGTCCAGTCCGAGGAGCCACTGGACCTTCAGCCATGACGACAAACTGCTGTTCCACGATGGGGCTGTCCTGGTAGCCAATGCGCACTGCCCTGACACGAAGCGTGGTCTGCCCGGCTGCGAGCGAGATGGGCCCGGTATAAAGGTTCCAGGTTTCGTTCAAGGCCGTGGACCAGGCGATGGATGCGCCTTGAGTTGGAGATTGCAGCTGCACCCGCAGGGGGCCTTGAAAACGGGTGTCTTCGGTCGGGAGAATTTCCTCGCCAAAGTCGCTCGGGCCCAGCGGAACCATAACCGGTGGACGAGTCTGGGGCTGGATGCCGTCCGGGCACATGTTTCGCACCATGGTTTCTTCCGGAATCGCGCCGAGGTCGCCTACTTCCTCAATCCAGCCGTCCAGCGCTGATCGCAGGCGGGCAAGATCCTCTGCGTAGGCCGGGCTATCCGCCAGATTCGCGAGTTCATGGGGATCGGCGTCGACATCAAACAGTTCCTCAGCGGGGCGGCTCTCGCGAAACATTTGGAGTTGGATCTCATTTAGCGTTTCCTCTGCCTGGCAGCGGATCAGCTCCTGCATGATCGGATGGCGGTTTCGGTAGGAGTTCCAGCGTAAATAGGGATACTCGGGGTGATAATGGCGGATGTACTTGAAGTGGCTATCCCGGCAGGCGCGGGTCATGTCGTACATCTCATCGTAGCGGTCGCGCGAGATATACACGTACTCGCGCGGGGCGACGGTCCGGGGGCCAAGAAAGGCCTGCCCTTGCAGGTGCCAAGGGATCGTCACGCCGCAGAGTGAAAGGACGGTGGGAGCAAGATCGATGGTGCTGACTAGGTCCTCACAGACGGTGCCGGGCTCACGGTTGATCGGGCCACGGACAATCATGGGCACATGGATGCCAGCTTCATAGGGCCATCGCTTGCCGCGGACGCTCGGGCCATGGTCGCTCCAGTGAAACACGACTGTGTTCTCTGCCAGGCCATCCTCGTCGAGCTGGGCCAGCAGCTCTCCCAGCCTAGCGTCGTTGTACGCGATATTGGTGTAATTTCGGGCTATCGAGCGGCGCACTTTTTCCGTATCAGGCAGATAGGGCGGAACCTCGACGTTTTCAGGCGAGATCGCGAACTCTTCGTCCAGAACGCCTTTCTCCCACATCCCACTTTCGTGCGTTCGCCCGAGGTTGAAGACGGCAAAGAAGGGCTGGTCGGAATCGGGACGGTTCCGCCAATGCCCGCTCCCGCTGCAATCATCCCAGGCGGTCAGCGGGGCATCAAACTGATAGTCAGTCTTGCTGTTGTTTGCACAGTAATAGCCCGCGCCACGGAGGTATTCCGTAAAGCACTTCACGTAGTGCGGGACCACGGCTTGGTAGTTACAGGCCAGGGATTTGTAGTTGTTGCCTGAGTTGGTACGGTGGTGATGCGTGCCGATCGAGATCGGGTACATGCCGGTGATCACGGCACTGCGCGCTGGGGAACAGACCGGCGCCGTAGAATAGGCCTTGCGCCAGAGGCAGCCCTCCTCCGCGAGAGCGTCTAGGTGAGGTGTCCGGACGGTGGGATCCCCGTAACAGGGATACGTGGGATTACAGTCTTCGAAGGAAACCCAGAGAATGTTCGGGCGTGCGTTGGTCATATGATTAAAGCTCCACAGGTCGCTATTCTGGCACGACCATAGGCCGTGGAGATGCGCCCTGCAAACCACGCTCTGATCGCTTCCATGTCGGCTTCTGTGTGACGTAGTAAGATCTGAGATCTGCGAATCACGTGCGAGAGGAATGCCACCATGGAGGTAGAAGGAGCCGGAAAAGCTGTGGAAGATCAAGGCTGCGAGTCCCCCCAGCGAACTTTCATCAGGGGGCGGGCTTTGCCACAGGAATTGCGGACATCGCAAGCCTGGCTGAAGCAGATTAAGCAACCACGCCTGGGCCGGGAAAAGCCGTGGTATCAGGATCACGCGTGTTTCAATCTGCCGCTCAAAGAACGGGCCGTGGCCATCTGGCCCGCGCTGGAACCGGCAACGATTGAGAACGGCTGCATGCACATCTTGGACATTGGCGAGACTCACCAGCCGCATTTACACTGGTCGCAGCGCAGCTGGCAGACCTGTGACAGCGAGATCCAAGGCCCGCCGTTCTTAGTCGTGCCCCTGCCATCGGGCGGTGCCTTGGTGTTCGACTCGCTTTTGCCGCACGGCACGCCGAAAAATCATTCCGCCATGGAACGCTGGGTATTGCAGTTTCCCTATCTCCCTGATAATGCGGCAAATTGGACCGCCGAGCAACGGATGGAGCTCTTCGGCACGGAGGGAAAGGATGTAACCTGCTGAACGGAGAAAGAAGGCAGCCCTCAAGGCTGGCGCGAGCGAACTTTACGCCATGGGGTAGTGTAGCAAATCCCGAAGCAGAGGAAGGTGGAGGAAATGGGGAACGCACTACAGGCCAAGGTCTTGGTGTTGAATCGATCGTGGATGCCGGTCAATATTGTGACCGCGCTGGAAGCCGTATGTAAGGTCTACAGCGAGAAGGCCCGCGTCGTGGACCGTGACTATCAGCTTTATGATTTTGAGCTCTGGGTGGAAACCTGGCAAGATGCCCGCGAGGTAGCAGAACTGGCGGAAGAGCAGCGAATCCGCTGCGTGAACTTTGTGCTGCCAGTCCCCGAAGTGATCGTCCTGAATTGCTTTAACGGGTTTCGCCAAAAGCGAGCCAAACTGTCGCGCGCCGCAGTCTTCGCCCGGGATAACATGACCTGTCAGTACTGCGGGAAGCTGTTCCCAGCTAAGCGCCTGAATATCGACCATGTGTTGCCAAGGTCGCGGGGCGGTGGATCCTCATGGGCCAATCTGGTTTTGTCGTGCGTGCCCTGTAACACGCGCAAGGGAAACCGCTTGCCCGACGAGGCCGGAATGCACCTGATGCGGAAGCCCTTTGAGCCTCACTGGACGCAAGCAGCGCGCAGGCGGATGCGGGAGCGCGAGATGCCGAAGAGCTGGGAGGACTTTCTCGGAAAAGTCTACTGGGACGCCGAACTGCGAGAGTGATGGCCAAGCGCATCGGCTGGCGAGCATCTGAATGTGCCCTATTAGTATTGGCTCATCTTGGATTGAGAACCGGGAGCTTTCCTCATGTATTTCACTGGGTTCGCCGACGAAGCTGGCGCCGAAATAGACGTGCAGATTCGCGTGACCCGCGAGTTAGGCTGGAGTAACATCGAATGCCGACAGGCCGGCAGCGAGAACCTACACGACATCAGCGATGCCGACTTTGACATTGTGTATGGAAAGCTTGCCGATGCCGGTGTCTCGGTGAACTCCTTCGGCTCGACAATCGCCAACTGGGGATGCCAGGTCACCGATCCATTCGAGGATACCCTGACCCGGGTCGATCGTGCGATCCCGCGGATGCAGCGCCTGCGCTCAAAGCTCGTCCGCATGATGAGCTACGCGGTCCGCAAGTTGGAAGACGGCGGCGATGCGCCCGACCAGATGGAAGAGGAGCGGTTTCGGCGCTTGCGTGAGATTGTCACGCGGTTCACGGATGCCGGGATCACGCCGGTGCACGAGAATTGCATGAATTACGGGGGAATGAGCTACCAGCATACTCTGAAGATGCTGGAAAACGTGCCCGGGCTCAAGCTCGTCTTTGATACCGGCAACCCGATATTCACTGCCGATCGCTCCAAGCCAGAGCCACAGCCTCGGCAGAATACCTGGGAATTCTATACCAACGTGCGTGAGCACATCGCCTATCTCCATATCAAGGACGGTGAGTTCGATGGCGAAAACATGAACCATTGCTGGGCCGGAGATGGAAGCGGCTGCGTACGGCAGGTCGTCACTGATCTATTGCGTAACGGCTACGACGGTGGCATCTCGATGGAGCCGCACATGGGGACGGTGTTTCACGACCCGAGTGTGACTAGCGAAGCGACGAAGCGCCAGTCTACCTACATCGAGTATGGCCGCCGCTTCATGACTCTGATGGATGAGATCAGAGCCTCGCTCTAGGAATGCGAGGGCTAGATTTTCGAGCACACCTTTCTGGTGCCAGGCCCGACACAATCCGGGCATAACCTCGCTCAATCATGTCAATTTGGACGTAGCGCCTTGTTTTTGACTTTCCCGATCGTACCGTACCCGCTTTCTTTTCCGCCAACGACCATCGTCGTGCGCGGATAATGTTGTATTTCGAGAGCTTTCATGATCCAGACTTCTCCAGCGAGTCAAGTAGATTTCACTGACGCAACACGTGGTCGCGTCTGCGCCGCGTTTGATGCGGTCATGACCGCGTTTCCAGCGGAGATTGAGCGATCCCACTTTGAGCAGCTTTCTAGCCACTTCTCACCAGGCAAGATGCTGCGGACGAGGCTCGCGCATGCGCTCTGGCAGCCAGAGGTTGTGGACCTTGAAGTGGTGCTTGATGCTGCTGCAGGCACTGAACTCGTCCATACCGCGACTCTGTTTCATGATGACGTCATCGATGAGGCCGCCATTCGGCGCCGCATCCCAACGCTTTGGAAGGAAGTCGGCGCGACCGGTGCCATACTCGTGGGCGATCTGTTCTTCAGCCACGCGCTGCACGTGGTCTCCCGAAGTGCATCAATCGAACTGATTCGCTCGTTCGTGGAGAAGGTGCGCGAGGTCTGCATGACTGAGGTCGCCCATGAGCTCTTGTACAGGGAACTGGAGGTCGACGCAGAGACTTGCTGCCGAATCGCCCGCGGAAAAACCGGGCCTCTTTTCGCGTTTGTTGCGGAAGCCTGTGGCGGCGAAGACGCAGAGGCGCGCAGCGCGCTGTCCGAAGCTGGCTACTGCGTGGGCACTGCCTACCAGCTCGCTGATGACCTCCTGGATGAGATTGGCGACGAGTCATCCGTCGGCAAGACTCTCGGAACTGATCGAAAACGGCGCAAGTTCACACTCGCTCAAGATGCCGCTCACGGAGAAAACTTTCTACGCGAACAGATTTCTGAGCAGTGCGAATTGGCCATGGAGCACGTCGCGCCTTGGCCGGCGCTCTCCAGCCGATTGCGCCGTTACCTGAATGACGAATTTCTCCCACTTTGAAGCACGCTGAGACAAGCGAGACCCATGAAATTTGACAAAGATAGCAACCGCCTGACTGACCTCGGGAGCCTTCCCAACATTGCACTGCTCATCGGTGTAATCGGGGCCGTGCTTTCCGGAATCGGGGCCTGGAACAACAGTACACAATTTTTTCACTCCTACCTCACGAGCTTCGTGTTTTGGGCTGCCATCAGTCTTGGCGCGCTATTTTTCACCATGGTCCATCACTTGGTGGACGCCCACTGGAGCATCGTCATACGACGCATCTCCGAGTGCATCATGGGCAATCTGCCCTGGCTGTTTATCGCCTTCATCCCTATCCTGCTGCTCGTCGGCAAGTACGAATGGGCACCGATCAATGCCGCAGTCGACGGGCACGGCGATGCCCCCGCCGCCCATGCAGTGGCGGATGACCACAGTGAACAGGCCGTTGCCGTTGCAGACCACGACGATCACGCGGGTAATGATGTCCACGCGGAGCACGCAAAGCACGGCGACGATGCTTCCACCGGCGATCATTCCGAGCGCGACGGGGCCTATGGCGGCCATGACCATGACCCGCATGCCGCTCACCACGCACTCGTGCAAAAGAAGAAGGCGTATCTGAATGTCCCATTCTTCCAGCTTCGCAGCATCATATACTTCCTGGTCTGGTCCGTCTTATCCTTTCTGCTTTACAGCCGCTCGGTAGCGCAGGACACCAATCCCAGTCCGAACTTCGGGGCTAAAATTCGCCCAATCTGCGCCATCGGCATGGTGCTCTTCGCGTTGACCATCACCTACGCCGCCTACGATTGGATGATGTCTCTCGAAGCGGCCTGGTTTTCCACAATCTTCGGCCTGTGCTACTTCGCTGCCGCCTTTCTGTCAATGATGTGCTTCACCGCCTTGGTGGTGGTGTACTTGCGCAGGAAAGGAATCTTAGCTGACACGATCACGATCGAGCACTATCATGACATCGGCAAATGGATGTTTGCCTTCACGATCTTCTGGACATACGTCTCCTTCTCGCAGTACTTCCTGATCTGGTACGGAACACTTCCGGAAGAGACATTCTGGTACCACGTTCGCTGGGCAGACGGCTGGAAATGCTGGAGCCAACTCCTCATTCTTGGTCACTTCATTGTGCCATTCTTCTTCCTGCTAAGCCGCGAGCCCAAGCGCAATCCTTTTGCACTCGCTGCTGCCGCAATCTGGATCTTGATTTTCCATTGGGTTGAGATGTACTGGCAAGTCGCCCCGGCGCTTCGCCACCATGTCACCGATGTCACCACGACTGCCTCGCTGTCCTGGCAGGATGCGGCTACTTTCGCTGCTATCGGTGGCTTCTTTGTCTACTTGTTCTGGAAGCGCTTGGCCAAGCACCCGCTGATTCCCGTGGGCGATGCCAAGCTCGATAAATCCATCCGCTTCACCAATATCTGAGGGATTAGCATGTCGGACCACAGTCATACGGAAGGACCGGGCTACGAGAAGTCTGATATCAAACTTCTGCCGATCGTTATTTCGTCAGTGTTCATCCTTGGCGTGATCCTCTGCATGATCCTGATCGCTGATGTGATCTTTATCGGCTCCACGCAGGCCAAGTTGCTGGAGCGTGCACAGTACGAACGCGTCGAGCTTACCGAGTTGACCGAGTCACAGAGCGCCATGCTCTCCGGTTACGCCAAGAGTAGCGGCACAGGCAACGAGAAGATTGTTCGCATCCCAATCGAGCGTGCTATGGAGCTTATTGTTCAGGAGAGCCAGTCACCCGCACGATGAAAACCCTCGGTCTATATGCAGCCTTTGCGATGTTCGCAATGCAGGTCCTCGCCCAAGGCTCGTTCGATCCCAACCTCGAGCGGATCAATATCAGCGAGCATCTGGGAAATACTGTGACATCCGATCTAGCCTTTACCGATCAGGATGGCCATGCGGTGAGCTTTGGTGACTACTTCGATGGTGAGCGTCCGGTGGTGTTGATTCTTGCCTATTACGAGTGTCCCATGCTGTGCACCCAAGTCCTCAATGGGCTGTCCAGCGCCTTGGACGAGGCTAAGTGGAAGCCAGGCGATAGTTACCGCGTTCTGACTGTCAGCATTGATCCCGAAGAGAACGCTACGATGGCCAAAGCCAAGCAGCAAACTTACGTCGCAGCAGTAAAAGACGGTGGGTTTCATCAGGACTGGCAGTTTTGGACCGGCAAAGATGAAGCAATCAAGTCACTGGCCGAGCAGATTGGCTTTCAGTATTTCTACGATGAGAAGCGAGATGAGTACGCGCATCCCGCCGCGGTATACATCCTGTCACCCGAGCGCAAAATCTCGCGCTACCTCTACGGAATAAGCTATCCCGCCTCCCATCTTGAAATGGCGCTCGGAGACGCTTCCGAGGGCAAGATCGGCTCCACCATCGACCGCATCATCTGGCGCTGCTTTCACTACGATTCCACCACCGGTGCGTACACAATGATCGCCTTCCGCACGATGCGGATAGGCGGTGCTCTTACCCTCATTCTAATGGGTGTGCCCCTCTTTATTCTCTGGCGACGCGAGGCGACTCGCAAGCGCTCTACTCACCCGCGCGGCGCCCAACCCGCCAAGCTTGCATCCTAACCGAGACTGCTGTCATGGAACCGAAAGGGACATTCCTGCTACCGCCCCAAGCATCGACGATCGCACCAGAGATCGACGCGCTTTACATGTTTATTTTTTACCTCTCGGTCTTCTTCTTTATCGTGATTACGGCCGGCACGCTCTACTTCGCAGTGAAGTATCGTAAGAAGGAAGGCGAGTCCTTTAGCCTGACTAGCGGGCTGCGACATAACACGAAACTCGAAATCATTTGGTCTGTAATCCCTACCATCTTGTTTATGATTATCTTTGCCTGGGGCTGGAAAGTCTTCCTGCAGGCACATGCCATCCCTGCGAATGCCAAGACCATCCATGTGCAAGCCAACCAGTGGGCGTGGAACTTTCAGTACAGCACTCTGAAGGGGATCGGAAACAGCAACGACCTCTATATCCCCGTGAACCAGCCCATCAAGCTGAGTATGTACTCCAAGGACGTAATTCATTCGCTTTTTATCCCGGACTTTCGGGTAAAAATGGATGCCCTTCCCGGTCGCAATACGACCCTATGGTTCGAGGCCACCGCAGTGGGTGAGTACGATTTGTATTGCACAGAGTATTGCGGCCTGGATCACTCACGGATGAACCGCACAGTCCATGTCCTCAGCGAAGAGGATTACGCAGCATTTCTGGCGGATGTCGTGCAGCCCCGTAAATTTGATGAAATTTACCAAGCAAGCTGCAGGTCTTGTCACAGTCTGGACGGCAGCATTGGCACCGGGCCAACCTTTAAGGGATTATGGGGCCGGACTTCAGAGTTTACCGACGGCACGTCGCTGACGATTGTGGGCGACGTGGGCGCTAAATACATCCGCGATTCCGTCTATAACCCCAATCTCCAGCGCGTGAAGGGCTTCTCCCAAGCCATGCCAACGCACAAGAATTCAATTACCGAAGAAGAGATTCAGCACATCGTTGACGGGCTGAAATTTCTCGACCAACCTGGTGAACAGCCACCAAGCGAACAAGGGAACTAGCCATGAGCGCCGCTGATTCCAACACAAACTACATCAATCACACGAAGGGCATTATGTCCTGGCTGTTGACAGTCGATCACAAGCGCATCGGTCTGATGTACATGATCGTCGTGCTTTCAGCATTCGCCGCGGGCGGATTCTTTGCCGTGGCCATTCGCTTGGAGCTCTTCGCGCCGGAGATGCAGATTTTCCCGGCCGCCCCAACCGAAGGTGCCTCTTGGACTTATAATAAAGCCTTTACGTTGCACGGGGCGATCATGGTGTTTCTATTCATCATTCCATCGATCCCCGCGATCCTAGGCAACTTCTGCCTCCCGATCATGCTAGGCACCAAGGACGTCGCCTTCCCGCGGCTGAACCTAGCTAGCTGGTACATTTACATGATTGGTGCAGCTATTTGTTTGTACGCGATTTTCTTCGGGAACTCTGTGGACACCGGCTGGACTTTCTACACCCCGTATAGTACAAGCAGCAGTAGCTCGGTAACCATGATGACCTTCGGCGTCTTCGTACTCGGCTTCTCATCCATTCTGACTGGCATGAACTTTGTCGTAACCGTGCACAAGATGCGCGCACCGGGTATGGGCTGGTTTGAGATGCCACTTTTCGTCTGGGGCATCTATGCCACTGCTCTGATCCAGATTCTGGCCACCCCAGTTCTGGCGATCACGCTCCTGCTGCTGATTATGGAGACCACCTTCGGGATTGGAATCTTTGACCCCGCGAACGGCGGTGACCCTGTCCTGTTCCAGCACTTTTTCTGGTTCTACAGTCATCCAGCCGTGTATATCATGATTTTGCCTGGCATGGCCGTCATGAGCGAACTGATCGCCGTACACTCGCATCGCACGATCTTCGGCTATAAGCTCATCGCCTACTCCAGTGTCGCGATTGCTTTCCTCGGCTTTCTGGTTTGGGGCCATCACATGTTTGTGAGTGGTCAATCCGAGTTTATCTCGCTGCTGTTCTCCTTCATCACCTTCCTTATCGGGGTGCCGACGGCCATCAAGCTGTTCAACTGGATGACGACCATGTATCTCGGCCAGATCAGCTGGAACACACCGATGCTCTATGCACTGTGCTTCATGGTGACCTTCACCATCGGCGGCCTCACGGGTGTCTTTCTTGGTGCACTCGGCATGGACATTCCTCTCCATGATACCTACTTTGTGGTCGCTCACTTCCACTACGTCATGATGGGCGGAACAGTGATCGCCTTCCTGGGCGGGCTCCATCACTGGTGGCCCAAGATTTTTGGCAAGATGTATAGTGAATTTTGGGGTAAGATCGGCTTCGTCTTTATCTTTCTCGGCTTTAATATGACCTTCTTCAGCCAGTTTATCTTGGGTCAGCAAGGCATGCCGCGTCGCTACGCCGACTACGCTGGCTTCGAGAAGACGCAACTGTTCGAGACCTATCATCAGTTCTCGACGGTTGGTTCACTCATCTTGGCCGTTGGCTTCATCATCATCCTGATCTATCTTGTCCATTCCTTGATCGCCGGGAAGAAGGCGCCTGCCAACCCATGGGGTGGCCTGTCGATGGAGTGGGCGACTTCCTCCCCGCCTCCAGCGCACAACTTTCTGGAAGACCCAGTCTGTAAGCACGGGCCATACGACTACGACAAAGTCCGTCCCGAAGATATTTAACGTTTCTAACACGTAAAGCACGAGCCATGTCTGCAACTACTCACGATTCTCACGGCCACCCACGGCTTGCACACCATTTCTTCGAAATGGAACAGCAGCACGAATGTGCAAAGCTGGGCATGTGGCTGTTTCTGCTCACGGAAATTTTGTTCTTCGGCGGCCTCTTCTGCTTCTACTTCATTTGGCGGATCATGGACCCCGAGCTTTTCGTCGGGGCCAGCGAAATGCTCAACTGGAAACTCGGTGGCCTGAATACCATCGTTCTGATTTTCAGTTCATTCACCGTCGCCATGGCCATCAGGTCCATTCAGCAGAACAAACGCAATGCCTGCGCAATCTATCTCGCTATCACAATAGCCTGCGCCTTTGTCTTCCTCGTTGTGAAGTACTTCGAGTACAGCGCCAAGATTGGCCATGGCACCCTTCCTGGGACCTCCTTTCATGACCTGCATTTTCTGGCAGAGCACCCAGAGGTCAAGAACCCGCATATCTTCTTCAGCATCTACTTCTGTATGACTGGCCTGCATGGCTTTCATGTCATATGTGGTATCGTCTATATAGCTTGGTTGCTCTACCTGACGCTAAAGAATCGCTTCGACAGCGAGTATTACGCGCCTATCGAGATGGGCGGCCTGTATTGGCATCTGGTCGACCTGATCTGGATTTACCTGTTCCCGCTCCTCTACTTGATTTAGGTTACCATGAGCAGTTCTAACTCTACACACGACTCACACCAGCCCCATATCACCCCAATGTGGGTATACTTCGGAGTGCTGGGTGCTCTCCTCATCCTCACCGTCGTCACTGTTGCAGTTGCACAGGTCGATCTCGGGCCCCTGAACCTGCCCGTAGCGATGGCTGTCGCCACCGTGAAAGCTGGCCTGGTCGCGCTAATCTTCATGCACCTTGTGTTTGATCACAAGTTCTACATCTATTTACTCTTGGCAAGCCTCGTGTTTCTTGCCGTTTTCGTTATCTTCTGCCTGTTTGACCTTACCCGTCGGCATGAGATTCGCCACGAAGTAGCCGCCCCCATTCATGCCGAAGCCGAATGGTACAAGGAACTCCGTATCCAGGCCGCAGGGCTCGATCATGGCGAGGACCACGGCGACAGCCATGGTGATCTCCACGGAGCAAAGACAAATGCGCACAGCGAAAAGCACGCGCCCGTCCAGACTCCCGCTGCACCACAGCACTGACGCGTATTCTTTCCAGACTATTTGGGCGGTCCACCACGTCCCCAGCTTTTCGAAACATTGAACGCCGCGGTGGACGGCCGACAGATCATGGGAGCCCAACGCGCGTATGAGCAAAGATCTAGTGATCGTCGAGTCCCCTGCAAAAGCACGGACCATCAGCCGCATTCTTGGGGCGGACTTTAGTGTCCTAGCCTCCACCGGTCACATTCGCGACCTGCCCACACGTGCCTCACTGAACCTCGATATAGGCAGTGACTTTGAGCTGGACTATTCAGTGATCGAGGACAAGCGGAATGTGGTGAAGGCCCTGAAAAAGGCGGCCGCCAGCGCGAAGATTGTCTACCTCGCGACTGACCCTGACCGTGAGGGAGAAGCCATTGCCTGGCATCTGTCCGAAGTGCTCGAAGATAAGAAGCTCGAGTTTCGTCGAGTTACCTTTCACGAGCTGACTCGCGCCGCTGTTGAGCATGCCTTCGAGGAGCCTGGCGAACTCAATACCCGCTTGGTCGATGCGCAGCAGGCCCGTCGTCTTTTGGACCGCCTTGTTGGCTTTCGCGTGAGCCCGATTCTCTGGACACGTTACGGCAAGAACGAGTTGAGCGCTGGCCGCGTGCAATCCGTCGCTCTGCGACTGATCTGCGAGCGCGAAGGTGCCATCGATCTCTTTGAGCCGGAAGAGTACTGGAAC
>DMTJ01000272.1 GCA_003477185.1 Lentisphaeria bacterium | reverse complement strand
TGGTAAAATTGAGTGTTCTGTTTTTCAAATGAGCGTTGGGGATCAAAGGTCTAGGGTTCCTGTCGGCGCGTACGCTCGCGGCCCACAAGGCGATTGACCCGTTCGGTGTTGTTCAGGAGACGGGTGATGGATGCGTCTTGATTGAACATGTAGATAAACTTGGCGATAAACGGGGTTACATCTGCTGAGAGGAACCACGGGCGTGACTGCAGTTCAGCCGGAAGATGGCTGCCATTGGTCGCGAAGACGTACTCGAAGAGGCCTTCTTCATAAGCCTCATCAAAGGATTCAAGGCCCTCGGAGAACAAGGCATAGGTGACTGCGAAATAAAGTTTTGCGGCACCAAGCTTCTTCAATTGGCGGCTGACTTCGAGGAGGCTTCCACCGGACGCGAGCATGTCATCGACCACGAGCACATTGCGGCCTTTGATCTGTGAGTCGCTGGCGAGGCACTTGTGCTCGAGAACGGGATTCTTGCCGTTGACGACGCGGCTCAAGTCACGGGACTTGTAAAAGCCCGTGAGCAAGACGCGGAAGTGTTCCGCATAGTACCGCGCACGCTCCATACCGCCGAGATCCGGGCTGCAAACAAGCAGGTTGTCGGTATCAATAGGGAACTCGTCGCGTGTAACTTCCAGGAAGGCCCGAATCAGCTGGTAGACGGCATGGAGGTTTTCCAGCCCATGCATCGGAATTGCGTTCATGACGTGCGAGTTGTGCGCATCCAACGTCATGATGGAATGGACGTTTAGCTGAACGAGATCTTGGAGCGCCAGCGCGCAGTCCAGTGACTCTCTGCCGTTCATCTTATGTTGGCGGCTCGAGTAAAGCAGCGGCATGACCACGTTCGTTCGTTGCGGCATGTTCTTGGCTGCCACGAGCAGGCGGCGCACATCCTGAAAATGTTCATCAGGGCTGGTGGAGACCATTTGGCCCTGCCGCTCATACATGGCACCATAATTTCCGATGTCGGTAATGACGTAGAGGTCGGTGCCGCGGATTGTCTCTTCAATCACCGCCTTACCTTCGCCATTTTGAAAGCGGGCGACACTGGCCTTGCGAATGAAGGTTTGCGGGCAAGGTTCGCCGTTCTCGCGAAACAACCGCTTGAGGTGCTCATCGACGACCCTGGCTAAGGGTTCGCCACCGGGCGTGGAAATGAGTGCGATTGGGAATCCGCGTGCCTGGCTTCTGCTATTCATGCAGTACCTATCGATTCTGGTTCGTGAGCATCGTCTGTAAGCAAGGCCCCGGAATGTACGAGGTGCCGCTAGTCCCGTCAATACTGGGTGGTCCTTGCCAGAGCTGGAAGGATCCTATTGCCGTTGGATTTGTGAGCGTTTCGGTCAAGAGTAACGCACCCACGGTCTCGACGTGAATCAACGAACTGAGGAAAATAATGGATTCCCCAATTGAAATGCGCTATCTTTACGCGGACGTGTTGATCGCCCTGGCCCAGCAGGATAACCATGTAGACTCGCGAGAGCGGGAGTTGTTGGACGGCATTTTTCAGAAGATGGGGCTGGATCTGGAACGGTTGCGCGTGTTGTGGCTGACGCCGCGGACTCTGGACGTGGTCGAAGCGATGGTCGCTCAGATCGAAAGTGATGCGTTCAAGCGCTGCCTGTTGAAGGATTGCTACCTGCTGGCGCATGCCGATGAGTCGCTTGCCCCCGAGGAGAGTCGATTCATTGCCGCGCTGTCTGGCGTGCTGAAGATCCCGTGTGATACGCGGAACAGAATTCGCGCCTGGGTCGAGACTGGCATCGAGCAGCAGAAGGTCGCGGCCGAACTGTTCGGGGAGTAGTAATTTACGTGCGAAGTGCTCAGGCTGTATTTTGTCCGCTGGTTCCGGCATCAGTCAGTGCTCTGGCCGAGCGATTCGGAGCAGCAGCAGCTAACGGTGAGCTTGGCTTTCTCGGCGTGTGCATTGCGCTAAGGGCTGGTGCAGGCGAGAAAGACGCTGGCTGCGGACGACGTGCTGATCCCCTACGTCGGCACATACTTTGAAAGCGACGGCATGCTCGAACTGTGCTCTAAGCCTATGAAGTGGCCAGAGCTGTTTGCGGAGTACGCAAACTGGCCGCAGCAGATCCTGCTCGTGGCGGATGTCTGCAACGCGGCGCATCTCGAATCTTTCGCGCCGCCGAGAAACTCCCCGCGCTCGCACGCAGGCGGCGCCGATCAGCAGGCGGGCGAGATTAGACTGGATGGGGCGTTTAAGGCGATGAGGGAGGTCTTTGAATCCTTGAGCTCTGAGCTTAAGGACACAGGCGTGGTCGAGGATCGATTTAGCCTACTTGGGCCGGCTCTTGCTCAAGCACTCTGCTGCCTGAGTGCGGACGATTTTGGCGTACGCTTGCCGCAGGTCGCCACTCATCTGCGGGTACTTGCAAGTCCGCAAAACAGCGCACTCGGCAGCCCCGGTTGCCGGTGCCAATCTTGTGTGATCCGTTGCCGCTATCGCTGCGTGGTGCCATGAAGCGCCAGGAAGGCCAGGCCTTGGCGTTGCTTGCTGAACTGGCAGAGCAGCGTCCTTATCTGCAAGATTTTTTGCCAGATCGACTACCTTCCGGTGGGCGCGTGAGATGCGCGGGATTGTCGCTGAATGCGGCCTGTGTTCCCGAGCATGTGTATGTGCAGTGGGCTTCCCTACAGGCTAGCACTCGCAAGTATCGTCATGGCCTGTTCCGCAAGCAGG
>DMTJ01000240.1 GCA_003477185.1 Lentisphaeria bacterium | reverse complement strand
AGTCTTCATCTGCAGCTTCGCCTCCGGGAGTCTGCGACAAGAGCTCGATGGCGCCACTGACCAGGTCCTTCAGATAGATCTGAAAGAGGCCATTCGCGCCGGGAAGATTTGCGCCATTGGATCGAAAGACCATAAAGCGGCCAGCGCTGTCTAGATCAGGTCTCTCCGAAGTTCCATCGATTTCCTCGCCGTTGGCGCCAAGCGAAACACGCACGGTCTCCTCGGTGTCGATTCGATACCGAAAAATATCCGTGGTTGCGTTCAGATCGCTTGGTACAATGAGAGCGTCGTCACATTGGAAGAGCACGACAGTTCCGGCCGCATCCAGCCTCGGGAACGAAGCTGGCGTGGTTTGCAGGCCCAGGTTGTCATCCCCCGCCGTGAATCGGCTATTCACTCGGCGAATCTCGTTGTCCACCCACACAAATACGTCCTTCAAGTTGACAGTGGAGTCGTCTGGCACAAACCCATTGTCGCCGGACTCGAAGACGATCACCGCTCCATCATCAGAGACGTCGGGGCGCGAGATGCCTTGGGGGATGTGCCCAGCTGGCGGGTGGTTTCTCTCGGTCACGATGTGGGCAGCTTGTGTCTCAAAGTCGTAGCGGAGAAGATCAATGACCCCGTTTGTGTCACTGGGGAGTAGGAGGGTGTCTTCCAAGCCGGTGACCAAAAAGCGCCCACTGCCAGCAATCCTTGGGTGCCGCAGAGCGCGAGCTTGGAGGTTGAGCGGCTCATATGAGGTGGGAGTGTCGACGCTGCGCAGGAGGACCGTGTGCGGAGGCGTGGGGACAAAGCCTTGGTAGCGAAGCTCAAAGATCCTACTGCCACCGACCGCAACTCCGGCCGCTTGCCCTTGTGGCCCTTGGAAGAAGAAGTCCTGGCTTTTGCTGATAGCGCGGATTGTGCCGCCAACTTCCTGCTCGAACAGATCCCAGGTGTTTGGGGCATCGAAGCTGTAGGCCGGATCAAGATCAGGCGCTTCGGAAGCGAAGATGACCTTCCCGTCATCGAGGACGGCGATGTCATGCGCGTCCGCAATATTCCCGGTTCGCCCTTCAGCCGGACCGAAGTCCGTATCCGTAATCAGCTCCGCACTTCCCAGTGCGACGACTTGGACAAACAGTAATATTCCGGCAAGGCGCATGGGATGACTTCGATTCTTCTGGGGGCGTGTCGGGGGTACTACGATGATTCAGGTACAGTCTGACGTAGAAACAGAAACGGCCCCACAGGCAAAGCCTAGGGACCGTTATCTTAACAGACAGGGAAGCGTGAATGGATCAGTAGCGCATGAACAGGAAGAAGTTCCCGCTTGAGCCGTCCAAGTCTGCTTCGACGTGGTCTGTCTCAGCCTGACCGAAGGTATAATCGTAACGATACTCAGCACCCACGCCCCACTGCGCGTCGAAGACCATCTCAGCAGCCAGATTGACGTAGCCGCCAAAGAGAACGTCGAAGCTCTCGTCGTCGTCGCCGGTGGTTGAGTAAAGTTCAGATCCATCGTTGAGCCACGTCACGGTATCGGACTGCTGGGTCTGAGTGAAGGCGAGGTTGACGGTTGGGCCGCCGCCAGCAGTGAGACGGAAGAAATCTGCATCGTAAATGGCCTTCATGCCCAAACCGAGCGTGAGAACATCGACATCAAGTTCAAACTTGCTCATGCCTTCAGTAGTTGCCCGCCCGGCTCCTTCACCAGTAGCACCGAGGGAGCTGTTCGGATGAACGAAAGCCCCAGTAGAACCATTGTTGGAGGTCGGGGTGTAACGGTCGGAGGTGGTTGTGCCTGCTCGATTGGCCTTGGTATTTGTGCCGGTATAGTTTAGGGAAAGCTCGACGGCAATCTCTGATTCTCCTACTTCACTGAGAACGTGTTCCATCGAAAGGGTCACGCCAGCTTCGGAACTGAGAGTTTCGCTCTGGTTGCCTGATGCAGAGACGCGATCGAGCGAGACACCGCCCACGCCGTCATTCTGAACATTCAGCGAGTTGTCCAAGATTAGGGTATTGTCCTGGATGTCTAGGTAGTTTGCCGCACCATTGACGTACTCGCTGGTGCCAAGTAGGGGGTTCGTGAAATCGTAAGATTTCATATCAATGTCGCCTAGTTCGCGGTAGCTGACGCCAATCTTAAGCGCCCAATCGCCCTCTCGTGCTGTTAGCGGAAACGCTAGACATGATATCAATAATATTGTAAGTACAATTCGCATGGTTTTTCTCCTATTTCGTCAATATACCGAAAATGTAGCACGTCGGCTCGTCAATCCCAGCAGAATCGGTCAATCTACGTGGATGCTCAGGGCTGTGGTACGTTGATGATCACTGCCCAAGGACTCCATGGCCCGGTGCTGTCGACAGTCACTGCGCGAACTCTCGTGTGAGTGTGTGAGTCAGAAACGCGGTACTGAGCCGGAACTGTGAACCGCTCGTCGTTTGACCGTGGGTCTACCACGCCGGGGGCTGGACGGGTGTCATCTGGAAGAAAGGTCAGGGAGCCAGGATTAAACGTACGGAACTGGTATTGCAACGAGACAGCATTGGCGAGGTTGATTTGGACCTCTGGCCAGATTGCCAAGAGATCTTCTGTGGTCGCGACACCAGGTGCTGTCCCACTGTCAAAACCAGTGTACTGAGAAACGCTGGTCCAGAGACCGCGTGCTCCGTCGGTGTTGTACGGGCGGGCCTGGAAAATGTAGGTCTCGCTCGGTGTATTCAAGGAGGCGTCCTCGAGGGTGAACGGGAAGTCGCTTACTGCAACGCTGCGGTTGCGGAACGCAACTGACGAG